>JACQPF010000050.1 GCA_016207625.1 Elusimicrobiota bacterium
ACCTCAACGTCACCCTCCCGGTCACAGGGGACTTCACCCTCACCCTGGAACCCACCGGCATTAACTGGGTCACCGACAGCCCCAAACTAGAAATCTCCGTGGACGGCCAAAAACTCTCCCCGGCGGACACCCTCAACTCCAGCCCCTACGCCCTGCTGGCCGCCGAAGCCGAAACCGTTGTAAACAACGCCATCACCACCCCCAAAATCGCCGATGGGGCCGTCACCAATGCCAAACTGGCCGGCAATTTGAACCTTTCAGCCAATAAAATATTTCTGGGAGAAAGCGGAGGAACAACATACACCTTGGACTATTGGCAATCCACGCAACCAGCCTCGAGCCACCTCATCAATGGCAACCGAGTGCAGGGAGCCACTTTGCCTGGACCCCATGCCTCATCTCACCGGCCTGTGTCGGAAGGAGGGACCGGCGGAGATGTGGCGCAGTTTGCACCGTCCCAAATTGACGGCACAGCCGTTGCAGCAAACGCCGCAACAACTCAAACCATCCGACCATCGGCCAATGTCATACCGCTGATCATTAAGGCTCCCAACGATGCCAACCCGGCAGATGTCTTTGAATTGCAAAATGCAACCGCTGGCTCAATTCTGCGCGCCACAAACGACGGAAAGGTCGGGATCGGCGACCCAACTCCCGACCAAGCGCTGACAGTAGACGGCAACATTAGCCAGACGGGGGTCCTTATTTCCTCCGGGACAGGAAGCAATTACTTCGCCGGAAATGTCGGTATTGGGACGACAAATCCCGGCGGAATGCTTAACATTCGAAAGGATTACGCGGGCACAACCGATTTGCGGATAGAAAATACTTTTAACGGAGCAGGGACTTCTCGGTTGCTGCTGGGCGCACCTTCTCCATATAACTTTTGGTGGGGCATGCACACGGGTTCAACTGGTGGTCATCTCGATTTTTCGAAGATGAATGATCCGAATGGTCCCATTTCCACTGTCATGTCCATTAGATATTTGGGAAGCGTTGTTTTTCCGGCGGGCCCGATCATTTTTCCAAACCAAGGAAATCCGAATCCAAGCTATCTGAACCCAGGTGAAGGTGGTTTATACTTCAAAGATGGCTATGCCGTTCTCTGGTATAAAGATGGTTCGAATAATATGAAGTACATTAAACTCGATGTGAATGGGCAAAACACAGCCTGGTCAAACGGAGCACCATGATATTCTGTTGAAAAAGACAAGGCGGAGACGCCATCCATTTGTCGGGGTTGGATTTTTTCTCTCACTTCAACTGGAACGACCTTAGGATCTGTTCGAAGGGGATTAGGTAGTCGGCGATTTTTTCGGGGGGGGCGGCGCAGGTGAGGACGTAGCCGACGTCGTCGCGGATTAAGAAGAACGCGCGGTAGTGGTAGATTCCTCCCATGATTCCCGCGCCGTAAAATTGGCCGAGATATCCGTATCCGGCGGGGTAGAGCATCTCCCGGCCTTTCAGCATTGTCCATTGCCTTTCCCGGGCGATCTTCTCGGCGAATTCTTCCGCGGTCATGCCCGGCGTGTCCATCCTCCGCCGGCGCAGTTCTCCCCAGCTCTCCCCATCGGACTCGCGGAACGCGGCCAGGGAGCGTTGGTTTTTGGGGTCCCACTTCCAAGTCGAAGGGATCTCAAGCTGAATGCCCAGCCCGGGGTGAGCGAATTTAGACCCGGCAAACCGCCCTTTTTCTTCGGAGGGAATGCGCGGCAGCCGTCCCTTCATTTCCTGGTAGAGAGTTTGACCTTCCGTGAGAGGCCTTTGCGAAACGTTCATACGTTCCATATACCGCCGCACCTGCTCCACGCGGTCCTCGGTGTGAGGATGGGACCGGAAAAACGACTCCCACTTGTCTAGCCCCTCTTGTTTTTCCAACTTCTTAAGGCGCGCGAAAAACATCAAAGCCGCCTCGGGATCGTAGCCCGCCGAAAGCATGTAGCGCGTGCCCACACGGTCCGCTTCCAACTCGTATTCGCGGCTGTAGCCCATCAAGTAAAGATTGGTGAACAAATCCGCGGTTTGCGCCACCATCACCATGGCCTCTGGACCCAGTTGAAAACCGGAGACGATGGCCCCCAGCGCGGCCAGGGTGCCGTAGCCCATTTGCTTTTCAATCATGTTGATGGAATGCCAGGCGCAGACGTGGCCGATTTCGTGGCCCAAGACCGAAGCCAGCTCCGCCTCGCTCTCGACTTCCTCCAAAAGCCCCCGCGTCACGAAGATGAACCCGCCCGGCGCGGCGAAGGCGTTCACCATGTCCGTGTCGAGGACCGTGAAAACGTAGTCCAACCGCGGCCGGTCGCTCACCACCGCAATTTTCTTTCCGAGAGCGCTGACGTATTCCGCCAAGACGGGTTCCTTCAATTCCCCGTATTCTTCGATCAGGCGGACCCGCGTCTCTTCGCCGATCCGCCGCTCGGCGGGCTCGGAGATCAGCTTGGCCTCCCGGCGGTTGGTGACGGGATTGCGGAGACAGCCGGACCCGGCCATCAAGACCAGAATGAAACAAATGATGAGTTTGGAACGCATTATTGAAAGGATTCTTCAGACATGCCGATGAGGGGCTTTCCTATCTTTCGACGGCTGCAGCCATCGATCGAAACTGAAAAAATGCTGCTTATCGAAGAGAACAATAGCCAGCAGAACCAGGAAGACGCTGTCCATGAGGATGGCCTGGGAAGGGGTCAAATGGCTTCGCCCGAAACACCCGCAGTCCGCAATGTTCAAACCCCGGATCAGCGCGGAGGAGAGAGCCGCAAGGAACATCCCGAAGAGGGCCAGAGCGCCGGGAACGGAAAACCGCATCATGAACCCCAAAGCCAGGAACGCGCCGACAAAGAGCTCCACCCACGGCAGGGCCCGCGCGAACGGCACGGCCATCGAAAGAGGGATGAGCCGGTAGGCCTCCATGGCCATGGCCAGCTCTTCGGGGGGCAGCATCAATTTCGTGAAGCCGGAAACCACCAGCGATCCGCCCACGACGAGCCGGCCGGCCAAGGCCAGATATGCCGGCAGGGGCCTCACGACCCCGATTCCAGTTCAACGAACTGTTCGCCGAAGGCCTTCAATTGCGAATCCCCCACCACGCGGCGCTTGTTGAAGAAGAACGTGGGAGTGGCCTTGACTTGGAGGGCCTGAGCGGCCTCCACATCGCGCTGAACGGTTTTGTCCCACCGGCCGCTTTCCAAATCCGATTGAAAACGTTTCAGGTCCAGGCCGAGATAGGCCGCATATTGCGAGAAGAGCTCCCGGGGATCCTGGGTTTCCGACCATTCCTTTTGACGATCAAACAGGAGGTTTTGATAGTCCCAAAACCGCCCCTGGGCTCCGGCGCTCTCGGCGGCGCTTGCGGCCAGGCGGGACCATCGATGGCTTTTGAGAGGGTAATGCCGGAAAACAACGACGATTTTCCCTTCGTGCCGTTTCGTGAGCTCTTCCAGGGTCGTCCGGGCGCGGGCGCAGATGGGGCATTGAAAATCCGAGAACTCCGTGATGACCACCGGAGCGGACGCCGGGCCTTTTTGCCGATAGGCCGGCACTTTCCAGGTCTCCGACCAACGGCCTTGCTTCGCCGCCAGAACGGTGACGATCAGGACCGTTCCTATGATGAAAGCAATGAATAATCGGTTTTTCATCCGCCGATTCTATAGACGTAATCCCCGCAGCGGCACTTGTCTTTGACCTTGACGCCCACTCCGTCGCCGGAGGCGGCTTTGGAAACGGGCTTGTGGTCAATCTGGATG
>JACQPF010000059.1 GCA_016207625.1 Elusimicrobiota bacterium
GCAAGCACGTGGACACCATGCTCGCCATACCGAACGAGCGCCTGTTCGACATCATCGACGAAAGCACGACCTCTTTGGAGGCGTTCCGCGTGGCCGACAACGTGCTGAGGCAAGCCGTGCAGGCCATCACCGACGTGATCACGCGGCACGGCCTCATCAACGTGGACTTCGCCGACGTGCGCACCATCATGTCCGGCGCGGGCGAGGCCCTGATGGGCATGGGCGAGGGACACGGCAAGGACCGGGCCATGACGGCCGCCAAGCAGGCCATTCAGTCGCCGCTGCTGGAGAACGTGTCCATCAGCGGGGCAAAGGGGCTGTTGGTGAACATCAGCGGCAACAAAGGCATTACGCTCTTTGAAGTGAAGACGGCCATGGACTACATTAAGAACGCCGCCAGCCAGGACGCGCATGTGTTTTACGGGCAAGTATTCGACGATTCGCTGGAGGACCGGTTTTTGGTGACGGTGATCGCGACGGGGTTTCCGCCCGTGCGCACGGCGACCTCACTCCGACGGAGGGGCAAGGAGCTTCCGGAGTCCGCCCCGCCGATGGGGAAACGCCCCCCCGCTTCGCCCGCACCGGCCGAGGACGCGAACGCGGACAACGATTTGCGGCGTCCGGCGTATTTGCGCTGGAAGCTTCGGAAGTTGCAATAATCCAGGTTTTCTATGTGGCGCGTTCGGGGCGGCTGGGGCCGGGAGGTTTCTCTCGAGAAACGGCTCGGCGTGTTCCTGGGGATCACCACCGTTCAAGCGGGGGACGCGAAACAGCCGGACCTTTTTTCCGAGGCCCTGCGGAACGCGGGGCTCTCCGAGGAATGGGCGGCGGGCCAGCAGGTCCACGGCCGGCGCGTGAGAGCGGCGCGGCGACCGACTGCGTCAGCGAGAAGTGCCGTGTGGGAACGGCCGACGGCGCCGGAGGCGTTTCCCGCGACGGACGGGGTTGTGACCGACCGGAGGAATTTGCCGCTGCGGGTGTTCACGGCCGATTGCGTGCCCGTGTTCATCGTCGATCCGGTGAAAAATGCCGTTGGGATGGTCCACGCCGGATGGCGGGGCGTCCATAAAAAGATTTTGTCGTGCGCCGTGAAAACCATGGGCGCCGCCTACGGCTCCCGCCCCAAGGATTTGTGGGTGACCCTCGGGCCCCACATCCACGCCTGTTGCTACGAAGTGGGCGGGGACGCGGCCCGCGCGTTCCAGAAGACGCCCGGCGCTCTGCGTCGCAAGGGACAAGCGGGCGCGGACGGTGAACAGAAATATTTCCTGGATCTGTCGGCTTGCCTGCGGATCGAGGCGGGGCGCCTGGGGGTGCCGGCCCCCCATTTCTCGACGGCGCCCCATTGCACCGCGCACGACGAACGTTTTTTCTCCTATCGCCGGGAAAAAACCGAGAAGAGGCAGGCCGCGGTAATCGTTTTGTTATAAACACGAAGGAATACAAGGACATCGACATGCCGCATTCCGACAAAGAACTGGACAAGCTGCGCAGGCAGATCGACAAGATTGACGAACGGGTGCTCGCGCTTTTGAACGAGCGCGCCGGCGCCAGCCAGAAGATCGGCCGGGAGAAAGCCAAGCGGGGCGGGGAGATCTTCGCCGCCAGCCGGGAACAACAGATCTTGACCCGTCTGGCCGAGGTCAACAAAGGCCCTTTGCCGGAAGAGGCGGTGGAGGAAATTTTCTGCGCCGTCATCAACAATTGCCGGCTCCTCCAGAAGAAGCTGGCCATCGCCTATTTCGGCCCGGAGGCCACGTTCACCCATCAGGCGGCCATCCGCCAGTTCGGGCGGGCGGCGGAGTACCGGCCCGTGAAAACCATCGCCGACGTTTTCGACGAGGTGGAGAAGGGCCGCGCGGATTACGGCGTGGTGCCCATTGAGAACTCCACGGAAGGCGTGGTGAACCACACGCTGGACATGTTCATGGCGTCGGACCTGGTGATCTGCGCCGAGCGGGAGGACGCGATCTCCCAATGCCTGATGGCTTCCCAGGAGTCTTTGAAGGCCATCAAGACCGTTTATTCGCACCCGCACGCCCTGGCCCAATGCCGCCGGTGGCTGGAGACCCACCTGCGCGGGGCGGCGCTGCACGAAGCGGCCTCCACGGCGGACGCCGCCGCCCAGGCCGCCTTGGACCCAGGCGTCGCGGCCGTGGCCGGACCCATGGCGGCCGAGATGTACAACTTAAAGATCCTGGCCAGCCACATTGAGGACTCGCGCCACAACGTGACCCGATTCCTCATCATCGGGAAAAAGATGGCCAGCCCGTCGGGGAGGGACAAAACCTCGCTCCTCATCTCCGTGAAGGACCGCGTGGGGGCCCTGCACGACCTGCTCTCGACCTTTAAGGAGGCCGGGCTGAACTTGACGAAGATCGAGTCGCGCCCGACGAAGAAGAAGGCGTGGGAGTACGTGTTCTTCATCGACCTCGAGGGCCACGTGTCCGACGCGCCCATTAAGCGGACGCTGGAGCGCCTGGAGAAAGAATGCGCGTTCCTGAAAGTCCTCGGAAGTTTTCCGAGGGGAGACTAAGGTGCCGATCATCGAACCGCGGCCGCAGGTGCGCAAGTTTGAGCCGTATTTGCCGGGCCGCTCCATGGAGCAGGTGAAAAAGCAGTACGGCCTGGCGCGCGTGGTGAAGCTGGCCTCCAACGAAAACCCGCTGGGACCGTCGCGCATGGCGATCCAGGCCATGAAGAAAGCGGCCGGGCAGATGCACCGCTACCCGGACGGGTTCAGCACGGACCTGCGCGAGGCCGTGGCCAAGCACCTCGGGGTGAAGACCTCCCAGGTCCTTCTGGGCGCGGGCTCCGACGAGCTCATTGAGCTTTTGGGGAAGGCGTTTTTGAACCCGGAAGACGAGATCGTGGTGTCCGAGCATGCGTTCATCCGGTATCAGATGGCCGGGGAACTGATGGGCGCGCGCGTGACGGCGGTGCCGATGAAGAACATGACGCACGACCTGGCCGCCATGGCCCGCGCGGTGACGGAGAAAACCAAGTTCGTTTTCATCGCCAACCCGAACAACCCGACGGGCACCTACAACACGGCGGAGGAGCTGGATGCCTTTTTGAACGCCCTGCCGGCGCACGCGGTGGCGGTGCTGGACGAGGCCTATTTCGAGTACGCCCGCATCAAGAAAGATTACCCGGATTCCGTGGAGCTGTTTAAGACGGGGCGGAACTTGATCGCCTTGCGGACGTTCTCTAAGGTGCACGGGCTGGCGGGGCTGCGCATTGGCTACGGCGTGGCGCCCGAGTCCATCGCCGAGACGGTGGAGCGCGTGCGCCCGCCGTTCAACGTGTCGGCGGCGGCCCAGGCCGCCGCGCCGGCGGCGCTTAAGGACAAGGGGCAGGTGCTCCGGTCCGTGCGGCTGGTGGAAACGGAGAAGCGCAAGATGGAACGCGCCTTCTCGGCCATGGGCGTGGACTGCGTTCCGTCCGCCGCCAACTTCCTGCTCATCCACGCGCGGCCCCAGAACGGGGCCGACCTTTGCGAGGCGTTGCTTCAGAAGGGGCTGA
>JACQPF010000052.1 GCA_016207625.1 Elusimicrobiota bacterium
CATTTGAAGCCCCTGGATCAACGTGACGGCTTTTCCTTTCCTCCCGCTCTTGTCGAGCCGGAGGGTCACGGGGTCGATTTGTCTCATAGGAAGAATTTTGAGAAATTTATTGGAGGATGGCAAACTCCTTGAGGGAGCGGAGGAACGCACCGATGCAGCGTCCGTCCGGGCTCACGGCCAGGAGTTGTTCGCCCTCGGCCGTGCCGGCCTTCTCGCTGTTGGCGTCGGTCGATGTCCGCAAGGAGTGGATGACAAGGATGTGGATGAGAAGGCCGGCGATGGCCCGGCCGGGACGATTCATCTAATGAGAAGCCGAGGGACATTCTAAGCACGTCGCCAGGCCGGTTTGCGGCCTGTCCGCATTCGACGCATCCCGATGTGTGTGGGGGCCCAAGCGAGTTGTCATGGTCAGCCAGTGGACCCCCGGCTCGTGAGCGTCCTCCAGGGAAGGTTCGAACGGTCGGAACGCGTAGTCGAGCGTGGAGTGAGAAAAGATTTGGAGGCCGAACCCCGCGGTCAAGCCGGAGAGCCCCTCAAGGAAAGCCCCCTTTTTTTTCACGGCGAACCGGCCTCTCATGGAAAACGGTCTCGTGACCAGTATTTCCGAAGAAGGGAGTCCGCGGGGTGTTGCATAAATGAAAGTATTTCGTGCCGGACATGTGAATCGGAAGAGGAGCCTGTCTTTGTCGGACATCCTCCCGTGCCCTTGTCGGAAAAGGAAAGCGCAGCCTCAGACGCATCGGATCTATCGACGATAAAAATGGGCCGGCGGAGCGCCGATGTCGGAACAAAGAGGCATGTAAAAAAAATGTAAATTCATTGATTTTACCTGCCGCTGAATATTTCCTAATATGGTTTGGGATGTTTTGGGAATCCGCAGTGAGGAGAAGAAGCCATGGCGCAAGAGTTTTCCTTCGATGTCGTCTCGAAAGTGGACGTGCAAATGGTGGACAACGCCGTCAACACCGCGAACCGGGAAATCGGGACGCGATTCGATTTCAAAGGCAGCGTGAGCCGGATGGAGCTGGACAAGAAGGACAACAAGCTGACCCTGTTTTCCGACAATGAGGCGAAATTGAAAAGCGTGGCGGACATCCTCCAGGGACGTTTGGTCCGGCAGGGCGTTCCCCTCCAAGCCCTGGAGTATGGGAAAGTGGAGCCGGCGGAAGGCGGCACGGTGCGCCAAGAGGTAAAAATCCGTCAGGGGATCGCCTCCGAGAAAGCCAAGGAGATCGTCCGCGTCATCAAGGATTCCAAAATCAAAGTCACCCCCGCCATCCAGGGAGACCAATTGAGGGTGACGGCGCGGGCCAAAGACGACCTGCAGGCCGTGATCCACCTGCTGAAATCCAAAGACTTCGGTGTCCCGCTCCAGTTTGCGAACTATCGATAAGCGCTTATGAAACAGTGAAGGAGTTGTTCAACGAAATTTAGACCCCTGCTGTTTTCTGCCGTTCTCCTGTGTACCGCGGGACTCATCCTCTACAGCCTTTGTCACCTCATCCTCGTTTGGCCCAGCGATAAGCGGGTCCCGTTTCGCATGCCTCCGGCCTCAAAAGACCCGCTTCAGCGAATCGTCGCGTATGATTTTTTGGTTCATGCGGGAGAAAGCCGGTTCCGGCCTTCTTTTGAGTCGGGTCCCTTCCGGGATCCGGCGGTGGACCCCTTGTCGCCCGGACAACCCGCTTGGCTCCAGCTCTCGACTGAGCCCGGAGGGTCGCCGCCGGTCGTGCGGGCGGCCTTGGGATGGTATCCCTTGCGTGTGGAGCGCCGCCGCGCTCTGTATGCGCCGACGGCGAGGGAGGCGAACACCGACGGACGAGCGCCCGCGCCCTGTGAATACGAGTTCGCGTTCACGGGCCCTCCCGAAGCCCTCCTTGAGTTCCGGTACGGCCTTCTCACGCGCGCTTCGGACGCGCCCGGTCCCGGCGTCCGGTTCACCGTCGAGGCGGAAACCGGCGACGGCTCATGGAAAACCATTTTTTCGACGGTGACCGCCCCGGCGAGGCCTTTTCCATTTTCGTCGGACGGCCGGTTCTACCGCCTGGTCGTGAGGCCTTTCGATGTCGGGATGCGGCCGCCGGGGGATTCCTGGCATTCGGCTCGGGTCGATGTGAGCGCTTGGAAGGGTCGGCCGGTCCGCATTCGTTTCCGCACGGAAGCCCTTCCGGAGAAAAGGAAGAGCGCTTCGCCGGGTTTCTATCGAGCGTTATGGGCGGACCCGGTTCTGCTCGCTCCGCGGCCTTCTTCCGGCGTTCGGCAGGACGATTTGGTCTTGATCGTGATGGAATCCCTGCGGTGGGACAGTTTGAAGGCCCATGGATCTCCCGCCGCGATGGCGCCCCGCATTGATCTCCTGGCAAGCGAAGGCATGGATTTCCAAAGGACGTACACCAACGCGGTGACACCGCGTTGGGCGATCCCGGTGCTTCTGACTTCCCAGAGGACTGAAGCCGCCCTCCGGGCGACGGCGTCGTTGGCGTTGTTGTTGAAAGCGAAGGGATACCGGACGGCGGCTTTCGGGGACCTGAGCTCCTGGTTGAGCGCCGCGCCGGATTCGCGAGAAGACGGATTTGATGAGATCCATCTCTCCGCTCGCGGCGGATACGAGCCGGTCCACACCATTCAAAGCGCCGTGGATTGGCTGGCCGCCCAGAACGATCGATCTCCTTCCTTCCTATTCATCTATGTCAAAGATTCTTCCCATGAGGCGCCTCCGCCTTTGCGGTTTTGGATCCGCACGTTGACGGGGATTCCCTGGGGGGCGGATCGAAGGGCCGAATGGCGGTACCATGCCCAGGCCGCTTATATCGATCACTACATCGGCCGGTTCCTGGCCGCGATGGACCTGTTGGGGATGCGGGACCGCGCCGTTCTTTCCTTGACGGCGATCCGGGGCGCCTCGTTCCCGAGGTCTCCCGCGGCGGGTTTCTCCGAACCGGAGATCCGCATCCCATGGCTCATCCGTCACCGGACACTGAAACCGGGTCAAAAGGCGGCTGTGCCTTCTCAACTCCTGGACATCATGCCCACGTTGCTGAAAGCGTTGGGGCATGAGCTTCCGGCGGGTCTTCAAGGTCAAGCGCTTCATCTTCAAGAGAAAGCCTCGGACTCTCCCGCGACGAGTCCGACGTTTTTGACGCATGGGGAGAGAGGAAAAGCCTTGGTGTGGGATGGGCATTATAAATACATCTGCCGCCGCCTTCTCCCCGCTCGTGAGACGGCCGAAGAGATCTATGATTTATGGGCCGATCCCCGTGAGCGCCATAATTTGGCGAGACAAGACCGGGCGTTATTGGCCCGCCTACGGCGCGCTATGAACGAGCTCTCGCCCGATCGTTCTGAGATCCGGCTCGTGTTTTGGGACCTCCAGGGCCAGTCCGTCCAAGGGACCGTGGCCTGCCCGGGAGGCATTTTCTCGGACGTCAGCGCGTCGGGGTCTTTGTCTCGCGCCGGCCCCAATGAATTCCGATTCGAAGTGGCGTCTTCTTCCGGCTCCGTGCGGTTTGAGACGGTGCCGCCGGACGCCGCGTTCATCCTTCGCATGACTTTGGACCAAAAGCCGTTCCCCAAGGGACGCCTCCGTATTTCCAAGTTCGGATTGCCTTTCTCCGAACTGGGGGGCGAGGAATGGTTCGACCAGCTCAAGAGCTCGTGGATGGACGGCTTGGCGGAGCCCTGGCCCGGAGAATCGGGCCCCCTCGCGTTCCTGGGACGGCGGCCGGTGGAGAATGATCCCGGCGGGGAGGGCCGGTCCCCATGAAAAAGAAAAACATGGGTCATTATTTCCGCCGGGTGTTGTGGATCAGCGGCCGGGACGTCTATCAATCCATTCGCCGGGAATCTGGCGTTTCGTTCGAAGCCAGAGCCGGGGCTTGGACGTTCCTGGGCCTTTTCCTCAGCGCGCTCCTCCAGGGGAAATCCGGCGCGTTTTTCAGCGTCGATCCCGTGGGCGCGATCCTTGTGGAGGGCCCGTTCCGGTCCTGGCAAGGATGGGGGGCCCAGGGAATCGTTGCCCTCGGCAGCGGCGCGCTTGGGGCGATCTTGGGGATCGTGGTGCAGAACGCTTGGGCGTTTTGGTCGGATCTTTTTCCCGTGCTCGGTCGCGCGAGACGTTCCTGGAGGATCGGGGTGACCGTGGCGTTCGTTCTGTTCATGCACGGGGCTTTTCTTTTGACGGACATGACCGCGAACCCGGCGCTCTATCAAGAGGCTTTCTATCAGCAAGGCGGGATCCTGAGGGGAATCCAGGTCTTTGCGACGGATCAATGTCCGATCTTCCTGTTGATGTTCTACAAAACCGTCGTCTTCCTGCTGATCGGGTTCGCTTGCCTGCAGGTGTTGAAGAAGGTCCTGTTGTGGTACAGCCACTTGAGCCGGCCGACCCGTTTGGCGGGCGTGGTGCTCGGTTTTGCGCTCCTCGCGGCCGCGGTC
>JACQPF010000006.1 GCA_016207625.1 Elusimicrobiota bacterium
ACTCTTCTCCGCCGCGCGGACGGTGTTCCACAAAAGCATGGCCACGGTCATCTTTCCGACGCCCCCAGGCACCGGCGTGATGGCGCCGGCCACTTCCTTCACGTTCTCAAAATCCACGTCGCCGGCCAAACCGGTCGGAAGCCGGTTTACGCCCACATCGATCACGACGGCCCCTCTTTTCACCATGTCGGCCTTCACGAACCTCGGAACGCCGATGGCCGCGACCAAAACGTCCGCCCGCCGGCACATCTGCGCCATGTCCCTCGTGCGAGAGTGGCAGAGAGACACCGTAGCGTCCGCGGCCAAGAGCAGGAAAGCGAGAGGCTTCCCCACCAATTGCGAGCGTCCGAGCACCACGGCGGCAGCCCCCGAAAGGGCCACTCCGTTTTGCTCCAACAATTCCATCACGCCGGCCGGAGTGCAGGGGAGAGGGATCCCGGAAGAAAGCACGTCCTTCCAGCTCTTCAATTGCATCCATTGACCTTGGTTGGAAGGATGCAGGCCGTCGGCGTCTTTTTTGGGGTCCAAAACCGACAGGACGTGTTCCGCTCGAAAGTGCTTTGGCAAAGGCAACTGCACGATAATGCCGTGCACCGCGGGATCTTGATTGAGCTCTTGCACCTTCCCGATGAGCGCCGCCTCCGAGACCGACGCCGGCAGAGGCACGTGGATGGACTTCAAACCGTTGGCTTTGCAAGACTTGATCTTTTGACCCACATACACCGCCGAGGCCGGGTCTTCTCCCACAAGCACCGTCGCCAGGCCGGGCGTGATCCCGCGCGCGGACAATTCCTTGGCCTTGGATTGAACCCTTTCATAAACACGCGCCGCGGCGGTTTTTCCGTCCAGGAGGGCGGCGCTCATGTTTTCGCCTCTTTCCGGCTCACGATGCCGAGACGAATGGCCAGGCTTTCCAAATTCTCCACGTCCTCCCGGTTGTATCGAAGGAGGACGTCCAGGGCCTCTTTCTCTCCCGCTCGGACGAACCGGTCCCACAGGCGGATCGCTTCAAGCCCGTTGACGCCCTCGGTGTCGCGGTGGATGCCCAGGGTCTGCTCGACTTTCTTCAAGCCGCCGTAGAGAGAATGGGCCCAGCAGTCATGCATCAAATCGCGATGGCGGAACTCATGCACCAGATCCAATTTCATTTGCTCCTTGATGATCGGCAAATCGAAACGCGCGCCGTTGTAGGTGAAGAGCATGCGGATCCCCTGAAGGTATTGACGGAGCTGCTCCGCGGACAGGTCCGGTGAGATCCATTGCCGGGAACCGAGGTCCGGCCGGAACACGCCGACGACCGTGATCCTCATGCGCCAGTCGGTTTCGATGTCCAGATAGGCGCGAGGGGACATGTCCCCCTCTTGGCCAATGGCGAGCCTCCGCCTCACGGAACCCACAACCGGACCTTCTCCGGCAGGATCTTGAGCTCCAAACGCGGGACGCCCATCTCCGGCGGCGGTTCGCCGTCGGCCTGCGGCCAAACCGGTGTTTCCGTTTCCAGAGCGATTTTCGTGACGCTCAATTTTGACAATTTGCTGTCGAAGAGCGGGAAACCCAGCCGCCCCCAGAGCAGCCGGAACGCCAGCCGCGCCTTGGAGCGGGCCGGGACGAAATACAGCCGGAGCAGGCCCTCTTCCGGTGAAATCTCTTTTTCGAAAAAAAGCCCTCCGGAGAAAAAAGGCGCATTGCAGAATAAAGCCATATAGCAAATTCCCTGCATCTGCCCGTCGGCCCATCGCGCCGTGAACCGGATGGGCTGAAAAGACTTCAGCGCGTTCCAGGCGCCCTCTTTTGTTGTTGATGGTGTCGGGGAGCGGCCGATGCCGGCATTATTTATGAATATATCCTCCCCGGACGACCAGGCCATGTGGCCCAGGGACAATGACGCCAGGCGGCCCTCCGGAACGGCGGCTTCCCACCGCCGCCAGAAATATTTCGAGAGCTGATAACGCCGGGCCAAGTCGTTGCACGTCCCCGTCGGCACGAGCGCGAGTTCAAGACGGTTGAGCGCGTTTCGTTTCCAAAGGCCCTTCACCACGCGATGGAAGGTGCCGTCCCCTCCCCAAACCACGAGCCGTTGGACGTTTTCCCGAAGGACCCAATCCAGGATCGTTTCCGTGTGCTGGGGATGGTCGCGGGACACCCAGGCCCAGGGAGCCATTTTGGTTAAACTTTCCGTCATGGCCCGAGCCCATCCGTGTTCGGAAGGCGAAGGGTTCAGGAGATGGAAGACGGCAGGCATCGAATCGGTTGATGTCCGCATATTTCAGATCATTTGAGCTTATTTTTCTGCGAAAAACAATGTCCCGTTGAACATGGCGGCTATTTCCCGCGTTTCGCCCGAAGGTCGAGGAAAGCGCGTTGCACCGCGCCCCAAACTTCCCCCGGGTTTTCCGCGAGGACCGTGTCCAAAAGCGCCCCGCCGTCATAACTCCAGGCCGCGATGTGCGTGACCCCGGCCTCCGAGGCCGCAAGGCAAGCTTTCTCGATTTCCCATTCGGCGCCCTTGGGCAGCCGCATGGCTTGGATCCATACCTGTCCTCCCTTACCGGCGGGACGGACCGCGTCCATCACCCGCTCCGCGAAATGACTCACATGCGCGGCCGGGTTCCTCTGCTGTCGGGGGGGCCACCTCCAATACGGATCGCAACCGAAGATGTCCAAGGACGGAAGAGAAGCCAAATCGTTCCAAATCCTCTCGTATTCTTTATATCCTTCGAAGGCATATAGGCAGAGAGCGTTCCTCAGGCCCTTTTTCCGCGAGAACCCCATGAGCTCTTCCAGGAAGTCGTGCAGGAGGGCTCGGCGGAAATCCCGCGCCTCATCGTCCAGGCGGGACGGCAGGGCCCGGCCGTATTTCCGGCGGAAGAGGGCGTCGCAGGCGGAACAATTGCAGGAGTATATTCCCTCCCACTCCAGATCCCAGTGGAAATAGACGTGGGGCTCGTCCCAAAAAATCACTTGCGCCCCCATCTCCGCCACCGTGAGGACCCATTCCTTCATGAAATTGCGGAACCTCGAGCTGTTCAGGCAAGCGGCCGGAACGCGGCGGCCGTTGGAAAGCACCTGCCAATCCTCCGGGTGGTCCAAAAGGAATTTGGACAACGCCTCGCCGCCGAAAACGCCTCCCAGTCCCCAAGGGTCCGCCCAGACCTCGAGGCCGAGGCGCCGGGTCGCGGAGAAAATGGAGGCGAGAGCCGCCTTGTGGTAATACAGGTCCGCTTCGCTCATCGTGTGGACCACATAATCGCAGCATTCGGCCAAAATGGCCATGTCCTTGTTCGTGTGATTCAAGAACCGGTTGCCGAAATAGGCGGCCCCCATTTGCGGGTGCGCGGGGCCGATTTTTTCCGTACGTGCGGAAATCATGCTCGGCTTTTCCATAGGACGCTTTTCATTCTCCTTATTTTCAGCGGCGTTGGGAGCTCCCTCTATGATGGATGGGATTGGCGGGCGATCGGTGGAGTCGTCGGACAATATTATAACGTATTCCATTTGCGAATAGGGACGTATTTTGAGGTTCCCGCGTCATTCCTCTCTCCAGAACGCCTCAGGGATCCAATATCCGTTCTGAGGACGCCAGCCCGGCTCCCGCGACAATGCGCGGAAGAGAACTTCTTTCAACTCCTTCACCCGTATTGCGCCGTCGGCCGTTTCCGCCAAATTCCGGATCCCAGCGGGATCGACGCCGGAATTGAAGTATTCATAAACCACTCCTTGGCGCGTGGGTATGTAAACGAGGCGTTCCCCGCCCAGTTGAACCATGCGGTGTTTGGCCAACAAGACATGGTCCTCCCACCGGGAGCCTATGCGGAAGCGGCCTTCTGTCTCGTCGAATTCCAGGATTTCCTCGACCTCCGGATAAGGAATGCGTTCCGCCGGGATCCCAGGCCCATCGTCCGTGGAAGGCCATAAGCCGGTTTCCGAATAGGCGGCGAAGAATTCATCCGCAGGAAGGCTGAAATCCCTTTGATGCAGCGGGAACCCTTCCATGTCCTCGGGGACGGGGATCCCGACCAAACTGAGGAGTGTGGGCGCAATGTCTTGCGTACGAACGGGTTCCGTCACCCACTTCGGCGCGGATCGTTGCCGGGGTTCATTGATCACCAAGGGAGCCGCCAAGACGTCCATCCCCTTTAAATGTTTTCCATGGCCTTGCCCCAGCCCCATTTCAAAGAGGTGCTCTCCATGGTTGGACCAAAGCACGACCAACGTGTTGTCCGCCAAGCGGTTCCTCTTCAGGGCGCTCAAGATCCGTCCCACCGCGTCATCCACCGCGCGGACGTTCGCCTCATAAAGCCGGCGGGCCCGGACGCGATCCATGGGAGACAAAGAGGAACGCCGTTTTCGTGAAAGAGGCATGGCGTATTTGCATGGGCCGTCATATTCGCCCATGTCCCGATAGAGGTCCAGCGAATGAGCCGCGTAGGGGTCGTGGAGCGCCGAAAAATAGACCATGAAGAAAAACTTCTCCCGGGCCCGCAGAGCCCGCAGCGCCGGCACGGCTTCCTCCGCCAACAGGGAAGGATCGGAAAGTCCGAGAGAATTCCTCAAAGACGGGAAGAACCGCCGCCCCCATATTCCGGACAGGTACGGCAGGACATGGACCTGCCGGAGAAGGACCTGGAGACGACGCTGGCGAACGGCGTGGAAATCGGCGGACTGAACCTGATCAAATTCCTTTGTGAGGTGAGAGAAGAAGTCTCCCGCGAAATCCGTCAAGACGCGGGTCGTGTAGCCCCGCCGTTTCAAAAGAGCCGGCAGGCTGGTCGGCCCTAAGGATAAGTCTTGCCCGGGGGAAAAGGAATGGCGGATCCCATGCGTCAACGGTGTCCGCCCCGTGAAGAGCGTCATCAGGGGGCCGGCGGTGTCCGCCAGGGGAGGGATGCAATATGAATACGTTCGTCCGGATTGCACCAGTTCGTTCATGTTCGGAGTCAGGGCGCCGCCGCCCCGCGAGATCTTCAGCATGTCCGACCGGAGCGAATCCACCCCGATCACAAGGATATTGGGGCCTTCGTTTTTGGGAGCGTGGAAACGGAGAACGCCCCGCACTCCGACCGCGGCCGCGAGGAGCGCAAAACCGAGCACCACGCCCGCCAAACGGGTCGGCCGGCTCAAGTGGCTGTAC
>JACQPF010000075.1 GCA_016207625.1 Elusimicrobiota bacterium
GAAAAGTCCTTACCTCCAGCAGCACGCCCATAACCCCGTGGACTGGTATCCCTGGGGCGAGGAGGCTTTTGCCAAGGCGAAGAAAGAGGACAAGCCTATTTTCCTATCTATCGGCTACGCCACCTGCCATTGGTGTCATGTGATGGAGCGGGAGTCCTTTTCCAGCCCGGAGACCGCCGTCCTGTTGAACAAAAATTTCGTGGCCATCAAGGTGGACCGGGAAGAGCGGCCGGACGTGGACAAAATTTACATGACGGCCGTTCAGGCCATGACGGGCTCGGGCGGCTGGCCCTTGTCGGTGTGGCTGACGCCGGATCGCCAGCCCTTCTTTGGCGGGACCTACTTCCCGCCGGACGCCCGGTGGGGTCGTCCCGGGTTTCCGCAGATTTTGGAGAAGATCGCCGAGGCTTGGCGGACGGACCGGCAGAAAATCGTGGAATCCGGCCAGGCCCTGAGCCAGCGGCTGATCGAGCATCTTTCCACGGAAAGCGGCGTGAGCCAGGCGCCGGAAGCCGCGGCGCTGGACGCCGGGTATAAGGCTTTTGAATCCAGCTACGACGTCGCGCGGGGCGGCTTCAGCGGTGCGCCGAAGTTTCCCATGCCGGTAAATATGAATTTCATGCTGCGCTATTACGCACGTACGGAAAATAAAAAAGCCTTGGACATGACGGCCCACACCCTGCGGGAAATGGCCAAGGGCGGCATTTATGACCAGGTGGGCGGCGGGTTTCACCGCTATTCCACGGACGAGAAGTGGCACGTCCCGCACTTTGAGAAAATGCTCTACGACAACGCCCAACTGGCCATCAACTATGTGGAAGCTTACCAGATCACCAAGGACGAAGACTTCGCCCGCGTGGCCCGGGAAACATTGGATTACGTTCTAAGGGACATGTCCCGCCCGGAGGGCGGCTTCTATTCCGCTGAAGACGCCGACAGCCTGCCGCCGGAGCTCAAAGGAAAAATCTTGGACAAAGGCCATGAGCACAAGGCCGAGGGAGCCTTCTATGTCTGGGAGAAGAAAGAAATCCTTCAGGCATTGGGCACGGAGAATGGGGAAATTTTCAGCTTCCAATATGGCGTGAAGCCGGAAGGCAATGCGGAATCGGACCCTCATGGGGAGTTCAAGGATAAAAATATCCTCTATGTGGCCCACAGCCTGGAGGAGACGGTCCGGCAATTTCGCAAGAAACCCAAGGATGCCGCCCGAATCCTGGAGGAGTCCCGGGGGAAACTTTTGACTGTGCGGGCCGCTCGGCCCCGGCCTCAGAAGGACGATAAAATCCTGGTCTCCTGGAACGGCTTGATGATCTCCGCCTATGCCCGGGCCTCTTCGGTTTTGGACGAGGCGCGCTACCTGGAGGCGGCGGAGAAAGCGGCCCGGTTCATCCAAAAGAACCTGTACGACGCCAAGGCGCGGCGGCTCTATCGCCGGTGGCGGGAAGGCGAGCGCAAAGTCTTCGGCACCGCGGATGATTACGCTTTCTTGGTCCAGGGCCTCTTGGACCTTTACGAGGCGTCCTTTTATCCCGCCTGGCTGGCCTGGGCCATTGAACTCACGGAGGAGCAGAATAAACTCTTCCACGACGCGGAGAAGGGCGGCTTCTACATGACCGCTCAAGACCACGATAAGGCCCTCCTGGCGCGGGTAAAGGAAGACTCGGACAACGTGGAACCCGCCGCCGGGTCCGTGGCGGCCCTGAATTTATTGAGATTGGCCCAATACACGGACCGGGACGATTTCCGGACCGCCGCCGAGAAGACCCTCATCCTTTACAGCGCCCAAGCGAAGGAGCAGCCCCGCTCTTTGCCGCAAATGCTGGCGGCCCTGGATTTTTATTTGTCCAAGCCCCGGCAGATCGTGATCGCCGGTTCGCCGGAAAAGGACGACACGCGGGAACTATTGAAGCGCGTCCGGCAAAGATATCTGCCCAACAAAATCCTAATCGTGGTGGACGACGGCCCCGGCCGGCAAGCCCTGGTCCGCCAAATGCCTTTCCTCAAAAACATCGTGCCCATCCAAGGCAAGGCCACGGCCTACGTCTGCGTGAATTACGCCTGTGATCTTCCGACCGCCGATCCCGCGAAACTGGCAAAAATACTGGAAGGAGCCAAGCAATGAAAAATCCATTCATCCCCCTGGCCTTATCGGTTTTCCTCATCGCCGAAGCACGTCGGTTCAGGCAACTTCTACCGGGGGTCGTTGGTCAGAAGAGCCCGCTGTGCGCCAAAAACTGATAAACTCCTTTGGTCGATTGATAAAGAACCCGACAATGAGCTGTTAGCTGTTTTTACGGAAACTCACAAAACCCATGTCCCACGCCGAATTCGTTCATCTCCACAACCACACGGAATACAGCCTCTTGGACGGGGCCGCCCGGCTTACGGACGAGAAGGGCAACCCGTCCGAGTTCATTAAGGCGATGGCGGCGGCCAAGTTCCCCGCCCTCGCCGTCACGGACCACGGGAACCTGTACGGCGCCATCGAGTTCTACCAGGCCTGCACGGACGTGGGCATCAATCCCATCATCGGTATGGAGGCTTACATCTCCCCCGGCTCGCGCTTGGACCGCGCCGGCAACCCTTCCGAAGCCTCTTACCACATCACCCTTCTCTCCACCAACGAGACCGGCTAC
>JACQPF010000074.1 GCA_016207625.1 Elusimicrobiota bacterium
GCCCTTGGACGATGGTGAAATGGGCGGACATGCGGGAGTACGTGACGTCCGTGGCGTCTTTTTTAAGCAGCTTATTGATCTTGGAGGCCAGGGGCAGGTTGTAGACCTTGCCGTCGGCGGCGGAGAAGTCCGCGGCGCCGTTGGAGCGGCCCATGTCCGCCCCGACGTCGGCGAGGTTCCAGGTCAGCTTGAATTGCCGGCCGATGTAGTTGGGGTGCGTCACGGTGCCCACGCGGAAATTCCCCTGGGCCTTGGCGATGAGGAACGGGTCCGACGCGGGGCCGGAGGCCGATGGGGCGGAAGACGAAGCCGCCGCGCCGGCCGTGGGCGTGCTGGAGAAAACGGCCAGAAGTTTTCCGGCGTCCAACTCGGCGAGCTCGCCTTCCAGAGTGATTTCAGGATGGGAAAAATCCTTGAGGCCGGCTTTCACAGACAATTCGGATCCGTTGAACTTGCCCTTCAACTCGTTCACGGCCGCCGAGTTGCCCGTGAACGAGGCCTCCCCGTTCAGCGCGCTGAAGACGAGCCCTTCCATGGGCACGGCCCCCAACCCCCGCAGGGAGAGGGAGCCCTGTATTTTGGGTGAGGCGAAAGGGCCTTTCACCGTCACGTCGAGCCCCGTTTTTCCGGACAGCTTGTAGTCCTTGAGCATGGGAACCATGGCGGAGAGGGGGTCCACGGAGAAGGGGGGCGCCTGCACGGAAAGGTCTAACGGGGCAGTCGGTCCTCCGGACCGCCGTTGTCCTTGGAGCTCTGCGGAAAGGGCCAGCGCTCCTTCGCCCGTCATGTCGGTGATGCGCCCCCGCACGCGGGCGTTGAGCGGGCCGAGGGACACGTCGCAGGAGGACAGGTCGACGTCTTTCATGTCCTTCAAGACGGCGGCTGCTTTCAGCCGCAGGACCGTTCCGCTTTGTTTTTTAAAGAGGTCGCCGTAGGCGAGTTCCAGTTCGTTGCCCTGGAGATCGACGGTCAGGCTGAGATCGTTCATGGCGCCTTTGGCGGAAAAATCCAACGAGACGGGCCCGCGCAGCCCCACCTCGGCGGGAAGAGGCGCCGCGGAGGAAAGGATGAGGCGCTCCAGCCGCCCTTGCGCCTGGAGGGACGGGTTCTCGAAAGGCTCCGTCAGATCGGCGTGGATCGATGCCTGCAGAAGGCTCCCGGGCTCCTTCTTCGCCAGGGCTCCATATTCCAGCGCGGCCTCTTTGCCGTCGATGGCGATATCGGCCGTCATCGCTTTCAAGTTCCCTTTGGCGTTCAAACTTCCGCTTAAAGGGCCCGTAAGCCGCACGTCCGGTGCGAAGGCGCTTTTTTCCATCGTCAGCCCGGAGAATTGAATTTTCGTTTGGAACCGGAGGTCCCCGGCCGGCTCATGAAGCGTCGCGTCCAGGTCCAGCCGGGTTGTGATCCCGGCGACGGACACGTTCAGCCGCCCACGGGCGTCGGCCTGTTTCATTCCGCCTTTGACTGAAACTTCGCCGGAGAACTGGGCGTCGGCCAGTTCCGCAGGCAGGGCCGCAAAGGGCGCGACGGATTGGGGGTCGAAGGATTTGATCTTGAGAGCCAGGTCCGCCTGCGGGTCGGCGAAATTCTTCACGGTTCCCTTGACCTCCAGGGACGTTTTCAGGACATCGATGGCGAGGGCGGTGATCGCCGCTTCTCCGTCCTGAAAAAGGGAGACCCGGCCGTCGAGGGCCACGGTCCCGCTCAGCGGTTTCTCTTTCACGCGGCCGTCGAGCCGACAGCTCAAATCGATGTCGAAGGGGGCGAGGAGGGAAAAACTCTTGACGGAAAGATCGAGGTCCTTGATCCCCAGGTTCATCTGTTCCGGGGAGCGGTCCTCGAAGGACAAGGCGCCGTCTTCCAAAACAAGCCGGTTGACCAAAAAGGCGGGAGCGGCGGCTTCTTTTCCCTCCGGCGCTTCCCCGGGGCCCGAGGCCGCGGTTGGCGTGGAGCCGCCCGTGAGGTCGGAGAAGTTGAAGGTCCCGTCGGGGAAGCGGACCACGTGGATTTCGGGCGAGATCAACTCCACGCTTTTGATGAGGACCTGCCCTTTCAGGAGAGGAAGGAGGAAAGGCCTCACTTCCAGGCGCCGGCTGGCCACGAAAGTCCCTGAGGAGAAATCGGGACTGTCCGAGAGCTTGAACTCCTCCAGGGCCAGGCCCCGAACGATCCCGACGGAAATGCCCTCGAGGGCCATCTCCCGATGGAGGTGCTTCTTCACCTGTTCGTTGACGAGGGCCTTCAGCTTCTCCGGGGGGTATTTGACCTTGACGAAGACCGTCAGCCCGGCGATCAAAAGCAAAAGAAGGCCCGCGACGGCGGCCAAGATTTTCAGAAGCGTTTTCATAGGGATTATTATCTCTCATTCCGGGGGAGATGAGCAAGGCGAAACGATATTTGCCGTCAAACATGGCATTATGCATAATACTCAGGCGTCTTTCGATATTTATACATGGCGAGAGATGACCGCCTGGGTATTGGGGCCCGGGCTTGCAGCGTCCAAATGATGGAAAAGGGGATAAAATCATGAGAAGGGCACTGTGTTCGATTCTTGTCTCGGCGTTGTTCTGCCCGGCCGTTCCCGCTCGAGCGGGGATGATCGGCGCGGAGGAAACGTTGTTCGCCGACGTTCCAGCGGTCACCATCGCGTCGGCCAAGTCGGAAAACGTCGAAGACGCGCCGGCCAACGTCTACGTGATCACCGGAGAGGAAATGCGGCGCCGGGGATATCGTTCCGTCATGGACCTTTTCAAGGACCTGCCCGGCGTGACCTGGAACAACCAGGTCGGTAACGAGAAAAACGGCGCGCCCGTCATCCGCGGACAAAGCTATCAAAGGCGGATGCAGGTGCTCCTGAACGGCATGCCTTTAGATGAGCGGGCCGGGTCTGGTTACGGCTGGGACCACCGCATCCCCGTGGAGGGCGTCGACCGGGTGGAGTTCATCAACGGCCCCTACGCCTCCCTTTACGGACGCAATTCCTTTTCAGGCGTGATGAACATCGTCACCAAAGACGGAGCGGCGATCTCCGGGGGCTCCGTGGACGCTCTTTATGGCGAATACGCACGCACCCAAGGCACGGCCCTTTATGGCCGGAAACAAGGGCCCTTCGATGTCTATCTGTCCTATTTCAAGAACGCCAGCCGAAAGGGCCAGAATTTGGTCAAGGATTATCCGGACACGTACGGGCGCGCCGCCCGCGAAGGGAAGCCCGACCCGATTACGGGAAACCCGATCACCTTTTCCGGTTCTGTTCACGATAAGTGGTACATGCCGTGGGACGCCAGCGAGATTTATTACCGGATGAAGCACGACTCCGGCCTCGGCCTGGACGTGGAATACAACCAGGCCTTGTGGGCGATGGAAGGGACGTTCCTCGCCCCCACGTTCTACGTGCAGGGCTATCACCGCGACAACATGCAAAAGGACGTCTACGGCAACTACCGCGTTTTCTACGACCTTAAACGGGACGGCTGGTCTTCCTTCACGTCCGCCCACTATCAAACGTGGGACGTCCTGGACGGGCGGCTGGATTACATAGACGGGAAACAAAAATACTGGCAATCCAACACGGACAGCTACGTCTTCCAGCAAAAGTTCCGAACCAAAGCCGGTGAACGAAATGAAGTGTACGTCGGCGCGTCCTACGAGGACGTCTGGGCCCTCGGAACGGTCCCCGGCCTCAGGGATTTCAACGCCGCACGGCCGACCATCACCAA
Organism: Elusimicrobiota bacterium; assembly: GCA_016207625.1. Taxonomy (GTDB): domain Bacteria; phylum Elusimicrobiota; class Elusimicrobia; order FEN-1173; family FEN-1173; genus JACQPF01. The sequence continues at coordinate 3,720 of JACQPF010000074.1, forward strand.
GGACATGTACAAAGGCCTTTACTTCCTAAACCTGTCCCTGCAGGACGAGTTGAAGGTCACGGACCGGGTGAGGAGCGTCCTGGGGCTGATGTATGAGAAGAGCAACGCCTACGACCCCATCATCCTGCCCAGGGCCTCTCTCATGTGGGCCGCCACGGACGCCACGAACGTGAAGTTCCTCTACGGCGGCGGCTTCATCACGCCGGACCTCATCACCCGCGCCGACCAGATCGTGGGCGCGACCGGCAACGTCAAAGGGACGACCGACATCGACCCGGAAACGCTCAAATCCTACGAGCTCAACGTCATGCATAAGCTGAACGGCCGGACGCGGGTCAGCGCGAGCGGCTACATCACCCAAGTGGACAAGGTCATCGCGCTCGTAGCGGACTCAAGCCTCCCGGCGGGCTTCACCCAAACCTACAAGAACTTGGGGGAAAAACAGACGAGGGGCGGCGAGTTGAACCTGGATTGGGGCATGACGGACGCGATCAAGGCGTTCGCCTCCTACGGCTACACGGACGGGTTCTACAAGGAAGCCGACGCCAGCGGGAACCTCTCCAAAATCAAGCGGCTCCCGATGGCGACGACCAATCACGTCAAGGCCGGCGTGAATTTTCGAGTGATGAGGGACACGCTGGATTTCTACGTCCATGGGCTCCATCTGGGGAGAATCTACGCATGGACGAGCCAAAAGTTGAAGGGGTATGATGTGGTGGACCTTGCGCTGACGACCACGTCTTCCTTCCACAGGGATCTGTCTTTCTCGGCGGGCGTGAACAACGTCTTCGACAAGAAGGCCTTCGATGCTCCGTACCTCGACGGCATTCTCAGCCCGAACGTACCCGTCAAGCGCCGCCACTGGACCGTGCAGGCGGGCTACAAATGGGGAGGTCGAAAAACGTTATAATGTAGGTATTCATTCCAGGAGGAAGGACCGGCCATGGCGAAGCGAAAAAACGGGTTTATCAACGAGGGCATTGAGAACGTTCAGAGAATGGGCAGCCGCGTCGTGGGCGAAGGGGTCCACATGATCCCCGCGGCGGGGCTCATGAAAGCGGCGGGGGTGATCGCGTCCGTCTCCGACCGGCGGAAACCGTTCGTGACCCTCGTCAACTCCTACACCACGCACATCCCGGGGCACGCGCACCTGGACGTGCTGGGCCGCCACATCGAAGAGGAGCTGAAGTCCCTCGGGTTCAACGTGTGGGTGTGCAACGTGGGGGGCGCCGTCTGCGACGGCATCGCCATGGGCCACTTCGGCATGAAGTATTCCCTGGCCAGCCGCGAGCTCATCACCGACCAGATCGAAACCGTCATCGGCGCGCACCCTTGCGACGGGTGGATCGGCCTGGGCAACTGCGACAAGATCGTGCCCGGCATGCTGAACGCCATGGTGCGGCTCAACGTCCCGGCGGTCTACGTCTCGGGCGGGCCCATGCTGGCCGGGCGCGACGGGTCGGACCTGATCTCGATTTTCGAAGGGGTGGGGAAGCATTCCGTGGGGAAGATGGAGGAGTCGGCCCTCGTCGGGCTCGCGGATAAGGCCTGCCCCACCTGCGGCTCCTGCTCCGGGATGTTCACCGCCAATTCCATGAACTGCCTGGGAGAGGTGATCGGGCTGGCCCTGCCGGGGAACGGGACCATCCCCGCGGAGCATTGGGCCGGCGACGGGCGATCGGAGATGAACCCCGAGCGCGTGGCGCTGGTGCGGAAGGCGGCCCATGTGCTGAAGCGCTGCGTTGAGCAGGGCATCCGCCCGCGGGACATCGTCACGAAGAGCGCCATCGACAACGCCTTCGTCTGCGACATGGCCATGGGCGGCTCCACCAACACCGTGCTCCACACCATGGCCCTGGCGTCCGAGGCCGGCATCCCCTACGACATGAAAAAGCTGAATTCTCTCTCCCGGAAAGTTCCCTGCATCTGCAAGGTGAGCCCGTCCCGGCCTGAGGTGCACATGGAAAACGTGCATGCGGCGGGCGGCATCGCGGCGATCCTGAAGGAAATCGCCCGCGGGGACAGCGGCCTGGACCTGAAGGCAGAGACCGTGACGGGAGAGCTGGGCGATATGCTGGCGGGCGCCCCCGCGCCGGACGGCAATGTGATCCGGACGGTGGACGCGCCGTTCAGCAAGACGGGGGGCCTGGCGGTCCTTTACGGGAACTTGGCGCCCAAGGGGGCGGTGGTGAAGACCGCGGGAGTCCCGGCCGACATGATGCAGTTCGAGGGGCCGGCCGTCCTCTTTGAGTCTCAGGAGGCCGCATTGAGCGGGATTTTAAGCGGGAAGGTGAAGAGCGGCGACGTGGTCGTGATCCGCTACGAGGGTCCCAGGGGCGGGCCCGGCATGCAGGAGATGCTGAGCCCCACGGCGGCGATCGTGGGGGCGGGTTTGCGGGTGGCCCTCGTGACCGACGGGCGGTTCTCCGGGGGAACGCGGGGCCTCTGCGTGGGGCACATCTCGCCTGAAGCGGCCTCCGGCGGGCCGATCGCGGCGGTCAAAAGAGGCGACCGAATTCGAATCGACGCGGAGAAAGGTTTGATCGACGTGCTGCTCCCTCCCGGGGAACTGGCTCGGCGGCTTAAAATGCTGAAACCCTTTCGCCTGAAGGTCGAGCGGGGTTGGCTGGCGCGCTATTCCGCCCACGTCACCAGCGCCGACACCGGAGCCGTGCTCGATTACTAAGATTTGTATACTATAACGATACGGATTTGTGCGGATTGAAGGAGGGGGTCCAATGGCGGAACATGCGGTTGTTGCCGAACGAAAACGCGCGTTTGAGGTTTACGACCTCGTGGTCGAAAAAACGGAAGACCTCACCCCCCGCAACAAGGGCTTGCGCTTTCGTCTGCCGCCCGGGAAAGAACTGAATTTCAAGGCCGGCCAGTTCGCGCAGTTGTTCGTCCCGCACAACGGCAAGATCCGAAGGACCTCCTACTCCATCGCGTCTCCGCCTCGCCACAAGGATTTCTTCGACCTCTGCGTCACGCTGGTGCCGGGAGGCGCCTCTTCCACTTACCTCCACGCGATGAAGGCGGGCGACCGCATCCAGGCCATGGCGCCCCTGGGGACGTTCTCCATCAAGGACGAATCGCGGGACTTCGTTTTCATCGCCACCGGCTCCGGCATCGCCCCGTTCCGCAGCATGATCCATGACCTTCTCGATCGAAACACGACGAGGACGCTCCACCTGATTTTCGGGAACCGGTTCGAGGAAGACATCCTTTACCGGCGGGAATGGGAAGACCTCGCGAAAGAGCACGGCCGGCTGAAGGTGTTGTTCACGCTGAGCCGGGCGGACTCAAAATGGCCGGGCGAGCGCGGGTACGTTCAGGAGAAGATCGCGGGGTTCATCCCCGACTTGAAGGAAAAGAATTACCTCATCTGCGGCCTGGTGAACATGATCAACGCCGTGCAGGACAAGCTCCTTTCCCTCGGCGTGCCGAAAGGACAAATCCACTTCGAGCGGTACGACTAACGGGGATGTCGGTCCTCTCCCGTCCGACAAACCGGGACGATACCTA
>JACQPF010000057.1 GCA_016207625.1 Elusimicrobiota bacterium
GGCCAGGCGCCCGAGATGCGATTGCAACAACGCGGACTGACCCCCATGCGTAAGACCGATCGACAACTCTTGATCATTCGGATCCGCCGTCCATCGCACTCCGTCTTCTTCCCACGCATCTCCCTCTTCCAAGACGCGGCGCGGAATGCCCCGCTTTTCAATTTCGCTTCGCGCCGCGGACCAGGCGGGATCCGCCCACGTTCCTCCGGAGCAAACGAGCTCGTCGATTTCAAAGTATCGAATCAAAGTGGACAACCCCTCCGCATGGAACCGGTCGCCGCGCGTGAGGATCACCCGGTCGATCCGCGTTCGATGAAGGGACTGAAGGAAGGGAACCACCCGGTACAGGGAGCTTTTCCGGTCACCGCCGTCGACAACCGTGACGCGTCCCCCGGGGGACTGGACGACGACGGCCTGCCCCGGCCCCGCGTCCAGCCATGTGAGGGTGAGCCGGTTTTCGTGGTGTTGGCGGCCCAATACATGGAGGAGGGGAAGGCCCGCCGCCCAAAGCAGCAGGAACAATTTCCAATTCCGGAACCGTCCCGAAAAGAGGATGAGCGACGCCGCGGCCAGCGCGCCCAGCGCGATCACTTGGCCATCGTTCCACGGCAGAGGCCACTCGGGCGCCGGACCTTTCGAGAACACGCGGACCCCCCGCCAAAGGCCCATGACGAGCGTCTCCGTCAACACGCCAAAAAATGCGGCCGGTGAAAAACCGAAGGGCCACATCACCTCCAAAAAGACGAGGACCGCGCCCGAGACAAGACAAGCGCCGGCCAGGGGCACCGCGACGATGTTCGTGAACAAGCCGATCCAAGAGAAGCGATGGAAATACGCGATCAAGAAGGGGGCCAGCGCCAATTGCGCCGCGAAACTGACGAGGACCAGGGACAAGATTTTATAGGCCGCCCAGGCAAAAACACCCCGGCTGCGTCGATCGATCCGCTCTTTGATTGCGTCCAGCGTCGGGAGGATCATGACGATGCCGAGGACCGCCGCGTAGGACATCTGGAACCCCGCCTCAAAAATCATCCCCGGCCTGAAAAGCAGCATGATCCCGGCCGAGAAGAAAACGGCATGCTCCGCGCGGTCCTCCCGGGCCATGAGGAACCCGAGGATCCCCAGGGACGCCATGAGCGCCGCCCTCATGACGGGCGGATCTGCGCCGGCCATGCCGGAATACAGGAAGGCCCAGGGGATCGCCAGTCCCCAGACCCAGCGTCTCGGCCAGAACAAGATCCATCGCCCGATCCACATCCAGAGCGCGATCACGAAGCCCACGTTGGTCCCGGAGGCGACCAGCAAATGGTACGCCCCGCTCCGGCGGAAATCCTCATCCATGTCCGGGTATTCCACCGGTTTCTTCCCGAGCACGATCCCGGACAGGAGCGCCGCCGCCCGGGGCCGCAACCGGGACTCAAAAATGAGGAGGAACCGCCTGCGGAGAGAGCGCGCGCAATATTGGAAAGAGAGAGGAGAGGCTTGCCGAAGGATTCGCCAATTCCTTCCACGGACGGACATCCTTGTGTGGATGCCTTTCCCCGCCAAGAAGGCCCGATCGTCAAAACCTCCCGGCGTTCCGGGACCTTTGGGCCGGGAAATCCGGCCTTCCAGTTCGATTTCATCACCCCATCCCGGAGAAAAAGAACGGTCTTCCACCCGGGCCATCACCCGCCCGCGGGCAGGGGCGAACGGGTCTCGGAGATCCGTTTTCAAACCGCCTGCTTTCAGGAGGACCCGCCAATGGTCCCCCCGGAACTCCGGCTCGGACGCCACTTCGCCCCGCAGGATGACCGATCGCCCGGTGGCCTTCCAAGCGATGTCCCCGGCCGGGGGCGCCGGCTCCGGACGCCACGGCCTATGGACGATCAGGAACGAAACGTAAAAGAGGACGAATAGGATGACAGGACGACGGAGGAAATAATGAAGAGAAAACGGAACTGGCTTAAATTTTAAACCCCGACGAGAGATGGTCCACTTCGGCTTTGATCTCTTTGATGCGCTGCAGCACGTCCGGGGAGACGGTCTGGGTAAGCATCAGGTCATCCAACTGCTTGGAGATGCGCCGGGCGAGGTGATGGTCCTTGGACACGAGCTCCTGGAGGGATTGCACCATGCCGTTGAATTCGTCCTGCAATTCCATCAGCTCGTCGCCTTTGCGCAAGTGGACGCGGTGCGTCAGGTCCCCTTCTCCCACGGACTTGGCCGAACGCTCGAAACGGTAAATCGGTCCCGCCAGCTTGTGGGACAAGAAAACCGCCACGATGGCGACGACCGTCATGTAGATGACCAGCTTTGCCAAGAGGACGCGGCTGACTTTTTCGAAGAGCTCGTACAGCCCGGGATCCATGAGGTCCCTCACGATGTCCCGGCCGAACGTGCTGTAGAAATCCCAGCCGATCAGGACGACCGCGAAGAAAACAGAGAACAAAACCATGAGGATGAACTTCGCTTGCAGGCCTTTTTTGATCAGCAAAATGCGGCGCTTGATGCGCGGAAAAGATGCGGCCGTCGCCGCCTGAGGTGAACCCGTCATTTCCATAGCTGACATAAAAGTAACAGACGAGAACCGCTTTGTCAACCCTTGGAATAGGGGACGGTCTTACCTAATTACTTATCTCGAAAATCCGTATCCTATCCCCGGAATTCCGCGGCGACCCAATCCCGGAGGGATTCGGACACGCTCAGGAAAGCCAGCTCTTCCCAAGGGATTTCTTCCGGGCGGAATTTCTGAACGCATTGGGCCTCATGCCCCGCGCGGGGCTCAGGGCCGATCACCCGGGCCCGGTAGACGATCGTGACCACCCCCGAATCGGGGTACGAGCAGATGCGGTGCAGGCCCTCGATTTTGATCCGGCAGCGGATCTCCTCGCGCGTCTCCCGGATCGCCGCCTCCTCCACGCTTTCCCCCATTTCCATGAACCCGGCCGGGAACGTCCAAAGGCCCAGGGAGGGTTCGATCCCGCGCCGGAGCAGGTAGATCCGCCCGTTCCGGACGGGGAGAGCGGCCGCCACGATCTTGGGGTTCCGATAAGAAACGGCCGAACACCGCGCGCAGACGGAGCGGCGGCGCCTCTCCTCGGCGACGTAGCGCCGGTGCAGTAGCCCCCCGCATTGGGAGCAATACTTCATCAGGTCCGAATATTTTCTGTCTGTCATCCTTGAGAGTTTCTTGGTAGAATACCGTTTATGAAATCGGACATCCCGACGGCCGTCCTGCTCCTCCATTGCCCGGACCAAAAAGGCCTGGTGGCCGCGGTTTCCGATTTCATCTTCCGGAACAACGGCAACATCGTTCATGCCGACCAGCACACCGATTTTGAAAAAGGCGTTTTCCTGCAGAGGATCGAGTTCGAACTCAAAGATTTCCTCATCCCCCACAACGAGTTCGCCGAGGCGTTCCATCCGCTCGCCAAGCGGTTCCAAATGACCTGGACCCTCCGTCTTTCCGGGTCCGTGCCCCGTGTGGCGATTTTCGCCGGCAAAGAAGCCCATTGCGTCTACGACCTGTTATCCCGCTGGCGAATGGGCGAATTCAAGGCCGAGTTCCCTCTCCTGATCAGCAACCACAACGACCTGAAGCCCGTGGCCGAGCAATTCGGGACTGCCTTTTGCCATTTCCCGATCCAACCCGACAACAAAACGGCCCAGGAATCTAA
>JACQPF010000076.1 GCA_016207625.1 Elusimicrobiota bacterium
CGTAAAGCGTGTTGAAGGTGTAGAAAAATTCTTCCTGCGAATTGTCCTTGCCGACCAGGGATTGGATGTCGTCGATCAAAAGGCAGTCCACGCTGCGGTATTTGGCGCGGAAATCTTTCATGCGCTCAAAGCGTAGGGCGTCGATGAATTCGTTGATGAACCGCTCGGAAGTGATGTAAAGGACGCGGGACCCCTGCCGGTTTTGGCGGATGTGGTGGCCGATGGCATGCAGGATGTGCGTTTTTCCCAAGCCCACGCCACCATATATAAATAAAGGATTGTAGGCCCGGCCCGGGTCCTTGGCCACGGCTTCCCCGGCGGCTTGGGCGAACCGGTTGGAAGGACCCACCACGAACGTATCAAAGGTGTATTTCGGGTTGAACTGCTCTTCAGTGAATTGATTTTCGGTCCGGGGCGCCGGGATGGGATCCACCCGGGCCTCTTCCTCTTTTAGAATGGGCTCGATTTCCTGGGCCGCTTCAAAAGACACGGCGGCGTCGGACCCCGTGATGTCCCGGAGGACGTTTTCGATGGAACTTTGACAATGTTTTTTAATCCAATCCTAAAAGATACGGTTCGGAACTTGGCTGGTTAAAAGAGCATTTTCCCAGTTTAATGGTTTAAGTGGTTTAATCCAAAGGTTGTATGTTTCCTCTTTTAAATTGGTTTTAAGTGCGCCTAAAACGCCTTCCCACAACTCCTCGGCCGTCTTAAAAATGATCACGTAGTCCCCTACTTATCCACAAAACTATGCACATTTGTGGATAATTCTTGTGGATTATCTTGATATGTTTTTTAAAGCCATGTTCTACCATCTTTTACCGCTGAGTTGCAGCAAAAAACCCCTTGCCATGGCTTTTCGGTGTTTGTACAGGCTATGGAAAGGGGCAAAAAATAGAACTGTGGATATCCTAAATCTTCTACCATTGTTTGTCAAGGTTTCAGGAGAAAATTTACATAAAAAATATTTCCGTCGAAGATTTTCAATCCCCCAAGGTTTCTTCGTGGGAGAAAATTTTTCTTAAATAACGCCCGGTGTGAGAACCATCGGTTCGAGCCACCGCTTCCGGAGTCCCGGCGGCGACGATTCGGCCGCCGCTGGCGCCACCCTCGGGGCCCAGGTCCAAGATCCAATCGGCCGTCTTGATCACGTCCATGTTGTGCTCGATCACCAGCACCGTGTTCCCGTTGTCCACGAGACGGTGCAGCACGCCGAGGAGCTTTTCCACGTCCCCGAAGTGAAGACCTGTGGTGGGTTCATCCAGAATGTAAAATGTTCGTCCCGTCGCCCGCCGGGAGAGTTCCGTGGCCAGCTTCACCCGCTGAGCTTCGCCGCCTGAGAGCGTGGTGGCCGGCTGGCCGATGGCCGCGTAGCCCATGCCCACGTCCACCAATGTTTTGAGGATGCGGGAGACCGTCGGGATGTTTTCAAAGAAGACGAGGGCTTGATCGGCCGGCATCTCGAGGATGTCCGCGATGGATTTGCCCTTGTAATGGATGTCCAGGGTTTCTTGGTTGAAGCGTTTGCCGTGACAGACGTCGCACTTCACATAGACGTCGGGCAAGAACTGCATGGAAATTTTGAGCGTCCCGTCGCCCTGGCAGTTCTCGCAGCGGCCGCCCTTCACGTTGAAGGAGAAGCGCCCGGGTTTGTAGCCCCGCCGCCGGGATTCCGGCAATTGAGCCAAGAGGTCCCGGATCGGGCCGAAGGCCCCCGTGTAGGTGGCCGGGTTGGAGCGCGGCGTGCGCCCGATGGGTGTTTGGTCCACCACCACCACTTTGTCGACTTGTTCCGCGCCCAGGAGCGCTTTGTGCTTTCCCGGCTCGTCTTTCGCGTGATGGAGCGTGCGGGCGAGGGCCTTGTGCAGGACTTCTCCGACAAGCGTGGATTTGCCGGAACCCGACACCCCGGTCACCGCGACGAAAAGGCCCAACGGGATCTTCACGTCGATGTTCTTAAGATTGAACTGGGAGGCGCCTTTGATTTCAAGCCAGGGTCCGTCCGGCCCGCGGCGTTTTGGCGGGACCGGTACGCCTCGCTCTCCCCGCAAAAAAGCGCCGGTGAGGGATCGGGGAGATTTGAGAAGCTCCGGCAGTGTTCCGGACACAAGCACCTCGCCCCCATGCACCCCGGCGCCGGGGCCCAGGTCCACCACCCAGTCGGCGGCGCGGATGGTTTCCTCGTCGTGTTCCACGACGACGAGGGTGTTGCCCAAGTCCCGGAGGTGCTTCAGCGTGCTCAACAGCCGGTCGTTGTCCCGCGGGTGAAGGCCGATGGTGGGCTCATCCAAAACGTAAAGCACGCCGACGAGGCCTGAGCCGATCTGCGTGGCCAGGTGGATCCGTTGCCCTTCTCCTCCCGCCAGCGTCGAAGATTCCCGGTCCAACGTGACGTAGTCCAACCCCACGTCCACCAAAAAATTCAGCCGCGCCAGGATTTCCTTCAGGATCTGCCGGGACACGATCTTGGCCCGTTCGTTCAACTCCAACCCTTTGAAGAAGGCATGGGCCTCTTGGACGCTGAGCGCGGTGACCTGCGCGATGGATTTGCCGTCCACGTTCACGGCGAGGGCCTCCGGCTTCAGCCGAGCGCCGTTGCAGCGGGGGCACAAGCGGCTGCGCATGAACCGGTTCTGGATCTCCTCTTTCACGAACTCCGATTCGGATTCTTTTTGGCGGCGCTCCAAGTTCCCGATGACGCCTTCAAATTCTTTCTCGGAAGAAGACCATGGGGATTTGTGGTCCACCCCGCCGAAGAGCAGGGCCTTCTGCTGGGCGCGGGGCAAGTCTTTCCAAGGCTTGTTCATGGGAATGCCGTGGCGGCGGCAGACTTCCGCCAGGATTTCGTCGTAATAGCCCGACCAAGACCGTTTCCACCGGTGGGTTCGGGTGGTGACGGGGTTTGACCATGCGGAGATGGCCCCTTCGCGGATGGTGAGGGTCTCGTCCGCCACCACCAGGTCCTCGGCCACCTCGAGCTTCAGGCCCAGCCCGTCGCAGCCCGGGCAGGCGCCGTAGGGGCTGTTAAAGGAGAAAAGCCGCGGCTCGATTTCCGGCAGGCTCACGTTGCAATGGGGGCAGGAATGGTGCTCGGAGTACATCGTGCCGTCTTCTTTGTCCGCGGCCTTGCGGATGAGGACCAGTCCGCGGGATTCCCGCAGGGCCGTTTCGACGGAATCGGACACTCGTTGGCGGCCCGCCTCCGTGACCTGCAGGCGGTCCACCACGACTTCGATGGAATGTTTTTTATAACGGTCGAGCTTGATCTTTTGGTCCAATTCGAAAATCTGGCCGTCCACCCGCACGCGGACGAACCCGAGTTTTTTCAGCCGGTTGAAAAGCTCCTCATAGGTGCCGATGCGGCCCCGCACGAGGGGCGCGAGGACCTGGATGTTTTGCCCGGCGTTTTGCCGGAGCACGTCGGTGACGATCTGTGTGGCGGATTGCGGCCGGATGACGCGGCCGCACTGGGGGCAATGGGGCGCGCCCACGCGGGCGAAGAGGAGCCGGAGGTAATCGTAAATTTCCGTCACGGTGCCGACGGTGGAGCGGGGGTTGTGGGACGGGGTTTTCTGCTCGATGGCGATGGCGGGGGAGAGGCCTTCGATCAAGTCCACGTCCGGCTTCTCCATGAGCTCCAAAAACTGCCGGGCGTAGGCCGAGAGGCTCTCCACGTAGCGCCTTTGCCCCTCGGCGTAGATGGTGTTGAAAGCGAGCGAGCTTTTGCCCGAGCCCGACAAGCCCGTCACCACCACCATCTTGTTGCGTGGGATTTCCAGCGTGACGTTTTTCAGGTTGTGTTCGCGGGCGCCGCGAACGCGGATCACGTCATCCATAATTACGACGGTTGGGCGGCGGAAGGGGATTGAAAGCCGATGCGGACGGAGCCGGCCCCCAGCTCGCGATTTCCGTTCCCCAGTCCTTTCTCGACGAATGTGTCCTTTTTCCATCCGGCGTCGTTCGTTTCGGAATGGTCCATGTTGTAGTGGAGCCCGCGGGATTCATGGCGGGCGAGGGAGCAGCGGATCACGAGTTCGGCGACCACGGCGATGTTGCGCAGTTCCAGGAGGTCGGGCGTGACATGGAAGTCCCAATAGTATTCCTGGATTTCGTTTTGCAGGAGCTCGATCCTCCGGCGCGCGCGCTCCAGCCGTTTGGTGGTGCGGGCGATGCCCACATAGTTCCACATGAACCGGCGGACTTCTTCCCACACCTGGGAAATGACCACCAGCTCGTCCGGGTTGCGAGCGTGGCCGGGGTTCCAGGGGGGAACGTCATTCGCGCTGAGGACGTAAGGCACGTCGCGAAGCTCTTTCCACGCTTCCGCCACTTCGTGGGCGAACACCAAGGCCTCCGGCAGGGAATTGGAGGCCAGGCGGTTGGCGCCGTGGAGTCCCGTGCAGGCCACTTCTCCCAGGGCGGACAGGCGCGGGAGGGAGGTGTTCCCCCGGATGTCCGTCACCACGCCGCCGCAGAAGTAATGGGCGGCCGGCACGACGGGGATGGGCTGGGCCGTGATGTCGATGTCGAACGCGAGGCAGCGCTCGTAAATCCGAGGGAAACGCCGTCGAATGAAATCGGGGCCGCGGTGGGTGATGTCCAAAAACACGCATTCGTCCCCCGCGCGTTTCAGTTCCGCGTCGATGGCGCGCGCCACGATGTCGCGGGGCGAGAGCTCGCCGCGGGCGTCGAACCGCTTTACGAAGCGTTCTCCCGTCCGGTTCTTTAAAATGGCTCCCTCGCCTCGGAGCGCTTCCGAGATGAGGAAATTTTTCGCCTTCGGCTGATACAAGCACGTGGGATGGAACTGGACGAATTCCATATTCGCCATGCGGGCTCCGGCGCGGAAGGCCATGGCCATGCCGTCGCCGGTGGCGATGTCGGGGTTCGAAGTATAGAGGTAGACTTTCCCGGCCCCGCCCGTGCAGACCGCCGTGGCCCGGGCGAGGAACGTGTGCACTTCGCCTTTTTCCACATCGAGCACATAGGCGCCCGCGACGGAATTAGAGGGGGCGGGCGGCTCGGTCATGGTTTCCGGGCTAGCGCCCTCCAACCATTTCCTCGCCTCCCTCGGCTCGGTCACGTCTGATTTTTTGAGGTGTCCCGGGGTGAGGAAATCGATGGCGAAATGGTATTCGTAAACTTGGATGTTGGGGTTTTCCCGCACGCGTTCCACCAGGACCTGCTCGATGGCGTGGCCCGTGTAATCGCCCACGTGGAGGATGCGCCGCCGGGAGTGGCCGCCTTCCAGGCCCAGCTCGAACCCCGGTTCGGCGGGGCCGCCGTCTTCCGTGGAGGTGAACCGCACGCCCCATTGGATCAGGTCCTGCATCCGGGCGGGGGATTGAGTGACCACCCGGCGCACCACGTCTTCGTGGCAGAGCCCGGCGCCGGCGTTCAGCGTGTCCAGGATATGGTGCTCAAAGGAGTCTTCATCGGAGGTGACGATGGCCAGACCGCCCTGGGCGTTGTCCGTGGCGGAGTCCTGGATCGCGCGCTTGGTGACGAGGTGGACCCGCCCCCACTGGGACGCTTTGAGCGCCAAGGAGAGGCCGGCGATGCCGCTGCCGATGATGAGGAAATCGCTCGTGTGGGTTTGTGGCATAATCAATTATATCATTCCAACGCCCGCCAGACGCCCAACGCGCGGCGCGTGGCTTTCACGTCGTGGACTCTCAGGATGTGCGCCCCTTTCGAGACGGCCCAAAGGTGGGTCGCCAGAGTCCCCTCCAGGCGGTCTTCCGCGGGCAAGGGCGTTCCCCCGCCGGCCAACAGGCGCCCGATGAACGATTTTCGAGACGTACCGACGACCAAAAGACAGCCCAAATCCAGAAACGATCCCAAACCCCGGAGGATTTCCACGTTGTGTTCCAAGGTCTTTCCGAAACCGATGCCCGGGTCCAGCAAAAGGTTCCGCCTCGAAAGGCCCGCGCGCTCGGCGGCCTCGATCCGTTTCCGGAAGAACATTTTGATTTCCTCGATGACATTCTGGTAAACCGGGTTGTCCTGCATCGTGCGCGGGTCGCCGAGCATGTGCATGAGGACGACGGGGACGCCGTGCCGGCGCGCCACCTCCGGCATCCGGGGATCTCCCCGCAGCGCGGAGACGTCGTTGATGAGGGAGGCGCCTTCTTCCAAACACCTGTGCGCCACTTCGGCTTTCATCGTGTCGATGGAGAGGGGCGTCTGTGGAAAACGTTTGGCCAGCGTCCGAACCACGGGCAGCACGCGCCGGATCTCCTCCCCGGAGGGCACGGGCTCGGCCCCCGGCCGGGTCGATTCCCCGCCGATGTCCAGAAGGTGCGCCCCCTCTTCGATCAGTTGCTCCGCGTGGGCCAGAGCGGCGTCCATGGACGTAAAACGTCCACCGTCCGCGAAAGAATTCGGGGTGACGTTGAGGATCCCCATGAGCAGGGGTCCGGACGAGAGATCGAACGTCTTAAGACGTGTGCGGAGGATCACTTCTCACGAATTTTACGCCGGGCTGGGGTGCGGGGCGATGACGGTGCCATGGGATGGGCCGCCTTCTTCTCTCGGCCGGGCGGCGCCGCTCTCGGGAGATTCCGCGGGTTTTTCCAGCGGCTCGCCCCGGACGATGCGGTTGATCGCCTCGCCGTCCAGCACTTCCTTTTCGACGAGGGATTTGGCGAGGGCCTCCAGCTTCGGGCGGTTGTCCGAGAGGATGTTCCTCACCGTTTCCTGGCTTTCGGCGATGATCCTTTTGATTTCCTCGTCGATGGCCTGGGCGGTCTGGTCGGAGTAGGGCTGGCTTTCGACGAGGTCCCGGCCGAGGAACGTCTCCTCCGATTTCTTGCGGTAGGTGATGGGGCCGAGGCGTTCGGACATGCCGTATTCGCACACCATCTTGTGCGCGATCTGGGTGGCCTTGGAGAGGTCGTCCTGGGCGCCGGTGGTGACTTCCGAGAAAATGAGCTGTTCCGCCATTCGCCCTCCGAGGAGCACGCACAGCCGGTTGAGGATCTCCGTTTTGGACGTGAGGTAGCGGTCCTCGGTCGGCAACTGAAGCGTGTACCCGAGCGCGGGGCCTCGCGGGATGATGGACACCTTGTGCACGGGGTCGGACGTGGGAAGCATCTTGGCCACCAGCGTGTGGCCCGACTCGTGGTAGGCGATGAC
>JACQPF010000070.1 GCA_016207625.1 Elusimicrobiota bacterium
AACGGGAAAGGTGCAGAAGCTTCCGCCTCAGCAGGTTTCTTCAGCCGTCGTGCAGCTCATTGGCGATAGCGCGTCTTTCGCTCTCCTGGGCTTCCACCAGGCGGCGGGAGGCTTTTTTATCTCCCTTCTTGGAGCGTTTCCAAAGCTCCGCCATCTCTTCCTTGGAAATATCAGGAAGACGTTTAATGCCATGGAAATACAACGTCACGGCATCCAAACTGTCTCTCATGCGAACTCCCTCCGTCGGCTAAAGCGCTTGAACATCACCTTTCAATTCAGGAGCCAGAGATGTCCGTCAATAACGAATTTCGAATGATTCCGAGTTGTCGTTCCGCGCTTGGACGTCGGCGGAGTCCCAATGGTCCACCCGGGCCCAAGGATGGCCGGTCCGGATGTGGTGAAGATATTTCTCGAGAACGGATGCGGGCGCTTCCGCTTCCAGTTCCACGGATCCGTCGACGCAATTCCTCACCCATCCGCGGACATCGCGCGACAAGGCGGCCTCTTGGCAAAAATAGCGAAACCCCACGCCTTGAACCCGTCCAGACACGCGTATGTATCGGCGAATCATGACATCCTCATCATTAAGGGTCTCGGGGTGCAGGGACTTGAACCCTGGACCTCTTGGTCCCGAACCAAGCGCGCTACCAACTGCGCTACACCCCGGGATCCTTAATGTCTTCCCATACCGGTTCAAAGCAATACCATTGATCGCCGTACCGGGATATATATTGTTCCAAAATTTGAGCTGTTTTGCGCAACATTTCGTCAATCGCGTCGGGCCCTTTGCCGGAAGGCCAGATGGCGTCTTCCACCACCGCGCGGTAATGCCCGGGTCTGGACATGAAGACGAACCCCGGGATCACCGGCACGGAGTAGTGACAAGCGAACATGAACGGGCCTCGCGGAAGCCGGGTCTTCCGTCCACACATGGTGACGAGCGTTCCGTCTTCGCCGAAGGGGCGGTCCCCCAAAAACGCCACCGTTTCATTGCGTTCGAGGGCGCGCGATACTCCCATCGCCGCTCCCCGGCCCACCGCGAGATAGTGAAATCCCTGCGCGCGCCGCCTTTGAATGAACTTCTGCATGGAGTGCAGGCGATAAGGTTTATAGACCGCCGTGACGGGCCATTTCCAACCGGCCAAAATCTGCCCGCCCAACTCCCAATGGCCGATGTGGGAGGTGAGGAAAATCGCTCCCCGGCTCTGCCGCCGCACTTCATCGGCTTTTTCACGTCCTTCCACTTCGACGGACAGCGTCGAGGGCTGGGACAAGAAATCCGACAACGTGTGAGCGAAATTTTCAAAGACCTTCTCGGGAGTAAACGTCTTCCCGGCCCAGGCGTTGATGACGGTCAAGTTGGATTCCACGATCCTCTTTTTCGATGGGAAAAAGAGAGGGATCTTCTTGCCGAGGCGTGAAGCCCAGGCGTACCGTTTTTCGTCCGTCATCCCCCGCGTGAGAAAACTGATGACGGCGAGAGAAAGAGCCCAGAGGATTTCATGGAGCATATAAGAGCGCCTTTAGGCTAAACCGTGATCAGGGGAGTGTGGCTCATGGCCGACCCTCCGGCAGGAGACCTCATTTTCTCCACCAGAGCCGCCGGGCGAACCAGGACGGGCTCTTTGATCATTTTCAAGACGGCTTCGCCGATTTCAAAGGCGGCGAGAGGCTTGGCGAGCGCTTGCGCTTTGGTTTTCAACTCATTCATCCGGTGTTTGTCGTCCAGCAATCGCCGCACCGCGCGTTGGAGCTCTTCCAGATTTTCCACCCGCTCAGCCGCGCCGTGCTTCATCAGAAAGCGGGCGTTTCTTTCTTCCTGGCCTGGGATCGGCCGGATCATGACCAGAGGCAATCCCTTCGCCAGGGATTCGGCGCTCGTGAGCCCGCCGGGTTTGGAGATCAAGATGTCCGCGGCGTCCATCAGACGGGAAACGTTGCGCGTATGGCCGAATATCCGCACCGATCGGTCCGAGGCAAATTTCGCGTTCAAATCTTTCAGGAGCTTCCGGTTGTTGCCGCAGACGACGATGACTTGCACGTCCTTCGTCAAATGTTGCAAAGCCGACACCACTTCATCCATCGGTCCCAGTCCGCGGCTCCCTCCCATCACGAGCAAGGTCGGCACGTCGGGGTGGAAGCCTATGCGCATGCGCTCGAGCCTTTTTTCCCCTTTCACGGCGAAGTAGGGGTCCACAGGGATGCCGGTCACGAGGATGCGCGATTCACGGATCCCCCGGCGAAGCATGATGCGCTTGATGTCTTCTGTCGGAACGGCGTAGAGGTCCACATGGTTCGATAGCCAATAGTTGTGTACGCCGTAATCCGTGAGAATGCACACCAAAGGAATCTTCATTTTACCGCGCTGCTTCAGCGCCGCCAAAATGCTGGCGGGCACGGCCTGGGTGCAGATCAGGCACCGGGGCCTGTAGCGCTTGAGAATCTTATAGATTTTTCCCACGTTGAGGACGTGGAGAAGGTCACGGATGTCCCGAGTGGCCCCTTCCACCGTGGGGTTATCATAGAGGTAGTCCCACACCTGCGGCGTGTGCTTGAGGATATTCAGGTAAAGGCGCGAGATCATCCGCCCGACCACGGGATAGACGTAGCTGATGGAATCGATCCCATGGCCCTCCACGCGGTGGTTCATTTGGCGCAGGGCGTTCATCACCGCCTCGGCCGCTTTTTGGTGGCCGCTGGATATCGTGATATAAAAGAACAAGATCCTCTTTGATAGGGCCATCAGAACCCACTCTCACAATTCACAAGAAAAACAGCTTTTTCGAGCTCTCGCATCGGGGCGGTGGGGATTGAACCCACGACCTCTCGCACCCCAAGCGAGTGCGCTACCACTACGCTACGCCCCGGTGAGAAAGCTCGAAAAAGC
>JACQPF010000062.1 GCA_016207625.1 Elusimicrobiota bacterium
CGACGCCGCCGGGAACGTCACCGTTTACACTTTAAAGGAAGGCGTGGACACGACAAAGACCGATTGGCAAAAGGACGATGCCAACTGGACGGCCATTACGGAAGGGTCCTTCAACATCTCGGATGTCAACTGGGCCACCGCCACTCTGAGCCTGGGCGTGACGTCCAACGGCCAGGCCATCATGAGCCTGTCGGTGGACATCGAAAACGCCGCGGGCGAGAAGATCGGCACCTTGAACGTCGGCTATTCCCTGGGCAAGGATGGAACGAAGCGGGACCAGTATTTGAGCTTCTCAGTCAATTACACCGGGAAGACGGCCCTGGACGTGTTGATGCGCGTCCTCCACATCGACCCCAGCGACGCGGATGCGAAGGAACAGCTGCTCGGCAAGATCAACGGGCTGAAGATCGAAAACCGCGACGACGACGATAAAATCACCGGCGGCGTCATGTTCGTGGTGGAGGGCGACACCGTCATCGTGTATGAGTTGACGGCTTCCGCGGCGGACCCGAGGGTGTCGGTGATCAAGGAAGACTCCAAAGGCAAGGCCGTGCTCTGGAGCTTCAACAAGAACCAGATGGATTGGGACAACGCCACCCTCACCCTGGGCGTGGGCGCCGGGGGGAAAGCCATCCTGTCTTTCGCCGTGGACATCATCCAAAACGGGCAGGTGCTCGGGCGATTCTCCGTCGGGTTCGACACGGAAAAAGGCACGATGAATTACTACCTTTCCGACCTGAAGCTCACCGACTCCACCATCCGGAACCTGGTCACCAAGATGCTGGGTTTTGATCCTTTGACTTTGACGCCGGAGAAATTGTCCGACCTCCTTAAGAACAATGACGCGTTCGTGAAGTTTTTGTCCCAGGCCCTGGGCATGAAAGTTGAGGACGTCCTGAAGCTGGACGCCGCGCAAATCAAGGATAAGCTCGTCGCAAAAATCGGTTCGATGGGCGAGGCTGACCTTAAGAAGCTCGCCGGGTTCCTGGGCGTGTCCATAACGGATTTCGATAAGATAAAAACAGAGCTGGAAAAAATGCTCACAGGCGACCTTTCCAGCAAGCTGGCGGATTTGGCGAAGAATGACCCCGCCAAGCTCCGGGAGCTGGCGAAAGTCCTGGGAATTGAAAACTATGAGACCAAGACAAATGAGGAGTTGGTGGCCGCCATCAAGGAGAAGGCCGGCAAAGAAGGCTTTTTGGATTCCTTGAAGGGATGGCAGATCGAGTTCTTCGCCAAGGCCATGGGTATGGACCTGAAGAAATTCGAGCTGTCACCGACCGCTTTGCGTGAAAACCTTTCCCTGGCCGTGGGGGACAACCCCCTTTCCTATCTCGTGCGGAACAACAAGGACTTCGCCGACCTCGTGGCCGGTTTGCTCGGGAAATCCGTGCATGACGTGAAGGAGATGGACGGCGAGGCGTTACAAGAGGCGCTGGATGGAATTCTCGCCCTGGACGCCAATGCCCTCTCCGCGCTCTTGAAAGGAAGTCCCGAACTCTTACAAGTCGTTGCCAAGCTGTTGAAAGTGGATGTGGAAGACCTCAAGGGCATGGGCGCGGAAAAAGCCGCCCAGTCCCTGCTCTGGGCCTTGGCGGGCTTTTTGGGCGTCAACGTCCACGACATCGAGGCATTGAAAGCGGGCCTCCAGTCCATGATCAACAATTCGGCTCAGATGAATACGTTCGTGGAGAGCCTGGATTCGGCGACATTGCAATGGCTGGCGGGGCTCTTAGGCATCGACATCAGCCGTTTCTATCCCGATGTCGAAGAGGACGAGGGGTTGGGCGGGCGCCGGGGCGGTTACGGCCTTGACATAAAAGGATTGCGTGAAGCCGTGCTCGCGGCTTTGCCCGGCCTCGATGTCAGCAAACTTTCTCCTAAGGACCTGGAAAAGCTCTCAGGACTCCTGCACGTTGACGATGTCATCTCCTCGGACAAGATCAAAACCCTGTTAAAAGAAAAGATCAAGGACATGCCCTCTTTCTTCCTTGAGAAACGGCTCAACGTCTCCGCCAGCGTTTGGGGTTTCATTGAAAAGGTGTTCGCCGCGGGCGGCCGGGTGGACTTTGAGAACGCCACCATCACCATCGGCCTGTCGAGCGACGGGAAGAAGATCATGGAAATCAGCGCGGACGTGCTTGACGCCAAGGGCGTGAAATTGGCCAGCCTCAGCATCTCATGGGACAACGAAAACGCCGGTTTCTCTTACTATTTCAAGTTCAAAATGGACAACGCGGTCACCCGCCAATTCCTTATGGACCTGGTGGGCGCGAAGACCATGCAGGAGTTGGTGGTCGCCCTGGACAAATACGCCCTGCTCAAAACCAAGGACGGCAAGACCATCACTTACTCCCAATTGCTGGCGCAGATGGGCGGGGATATCGATTTCATGAATGGAGAGCTGATCCTGGGCACGAACGGCGCGGGAGAGGTCGTGGTGGCGGCCAACTTCGACATCATCAAGAAATCCACGGGCGAAAAGATCGGCACTTTCAATGTGGTCTGGGACGACAAGGAAAAGAACTTCGGGTTCCAAGCGGAGTTCGACCGGGCCGATGCGGACGTCAACCGCGTCCTCAACACCCTTGAAACGGCGCCTCAAGGCACGTCGGGCCAGGGAGCGCCTCCGAAGCCGGAAGAGCCTGTGCGCGATGACTTCGGAACCGGCGACGAATTCAACAAGGCCGCTTATTCCGCGGCCATGGCCGAATATAGGAAAGCTTTGTCGGCTTGGGAGTCTAAATATGGCGGCGGACAATCGGGGCAGACAGGCCAACCCGGCACCGACGCCGTTCCCTTCGGGCAAGTGGATTACAACACCGGGAAGTTCGTGATCGGGGCCACTTCCACTGGGAATTTCTACATGCGTAACGTTTACGACATCATCGATGAAAACGGGCAAAAGGTGGGCGATTACACGGTCGGAGCCGCCGGGAACAAGGACAACGTCCGTCTGGACAACTATTCCTCTTACGACCTGAACAACGTCTCCGTCCAGTCGGCTGTGGATCGAGGCGTGTTCGGCGATTTGGCCCCGCCCACCCTGCCGGAGGACGTCGGCGTTTTGGACATGTCTTCCGCCAAACTGTTGGTGGGCATCGTGGGCGGCGACACCGTCGTACGGATCGTCGTTGACATCCTCGATGAGGTGACGGGCGAGGTCATCGGCCAGCATACGGAGGGTAAGGTCCTCACCGAGACCCAGGGCTGGCAAGTGGACGATTTCTCCACCTACGACCTGTCCAAAAACGCAGTGAAGGCGGCGGTGGCCGACGGCCGGCTGGAGCTTCCTTCTCCGAACACGGGTTTCGGCGCGAGCGGGTTCATCCCTCCTCCGCCCCCGGAACGGCCGCGCATAAACCAATATTATTCAGACGGCGGTGATCGATTCGGCAGGGACGGGGACGGTCGGGGCGAGTTCGACAGGGAGGCCTATGAGGCCGATATGGCCGAATATGAGAAGGCCCTGGACGAATGGCAGACGAAATACGGTCTCACGCCTGGGGAATGGAGGGAACAATATAAGGAGAAATGGGACGAGCTCCAGGAGAGAGGGGAAAGCGGCACCATCCCCGTCGACCCCAACCCTGAAGTCGGCATAGAACGTGACGGAGAGGGCACCCTCACCACCGGCACCATGGCCGGGAAGGAAGTCAACTCCGTCCAACGGAATATTTACGATCCCGCCGGCAACAAGATCGGCACCCACACCTACGGCATCGTCAAGGGCCTGAAGAACAACTCAAAAACATACAATCTGGCCAGTTCCTACGTTCAGATGTCCATCCGTTCCGGCCGGCTGGCCATGCC
>JACQPF010000063.1 GCA_016207625.1 Elusimicrobiota bacterium
GCGGTGGACGCCGGGGCCGATGCGGTGATCGGGCATCACCCCCATGTGGCGCAAGGGTTGGAAGTCTATAAAAAGAAGGTCATCGCCTACAGCCTCGGCAACTTCGTGTTCGGCACGCGCAACCCCAACGCGGACGAGGGCCTCCTGCTCCGTCTCACCCTCCGGCCCCGCCGCCCGCCGGCGGTGGAAATCTTCCCCCTCTCCGTCGATAATGAGGAAGTTCATTTCCAGCCGCGCCTCCTGAAAGGCAAGGCCGCCAAGGAATCCCTCCTCCGCCTGAAAACCCTCAGCAAACCCCTCGGCGCCCCCCTCCGAATCAAAACCGACCGGGCGTTACTTCCGTAAACCGCCCGTCCATGGGCTGAAAAACAAGACTATTGGGGAGCGATTGCCGGGGGGAGACTTCTTCGAGGTTTGCCCAACAGGTGGACGTGGATGTAGGGGTAGGCGTGCCGGTTGTCGGGGTCGCGCACTTCGTCGGGGGCGTAGAGGCGCGTCCAGACGGCCGGGACGGGGAGCTTCCTTCCGTGCAGCGTCTTGGACAGGGAGGCCAGCTTCGCCTGATACTCCCGGTAGGCCTTCAGCTCGCGGACGCCCTCGACGTAAAAATCCGCCGCCGCGCCCGCGCGGTGATAGCTTTGCCGGCTCACGTCCTTCTCATTCCCTGTTTTTCTGACGACGGCGGCCCAGGAGTACAAGTTGTGCGGCTCGCACCGGTAGCCGGAGGTCACCACGAGTTGTTTCCCCGCTTCCTCTTGGAAGCGGTTGAGGAGCGAAAGCAGCGCGGGCTCGATCCCGCCCTCAGGGCCGTGGCCTCCCGCGCAGTCCTCGTAGACAGCCCCCTCGTGCTTCACGGTGCGGCCCGCCTGGCCGTGGCAGAGGAAATCTGTTTCCACGATGGGACGGAGGTCCTCCGCGAGGAGGGAAGCCCCAACAGGGAAGACCGTCAAAAAAGAAAACAGAGCGGCGATTGTCCTCATTTCACGGATTCATCGATCCAACGAAGGTAGTCCGGGTTTCCGGCGAGGATGGGAAAGGCGATGACCTCGGGGACCGCGTAGGTATGCAAGGCTTTCACCCGGCGGATCAGGGCCGGGACTTTGGACTTCCGCGTTTTCAAGACCAGCAGTTGCTCGGACGCCGTTTCCACTTTCCCTTTCCAACGGTAGACGGAGCGAACGCCCGGCACGATGTTGGCGCAAGCGGCAAGTTTCTCTCGAACCAACGCATCGGACAGCCGCCGGGCCTCTCGCGCGGAAGAGACAGTCACGAAAGCGATGACGTGGGCAGACATGGGGCTCCTCTCGGGTTACCTGAGAAGGTTTTTGAACCGGCCTTTGCGATAGCAGCGGATGAAGGCTTCCACACAGGCGGGATCGAACTGCACGCCGGCGCAGGACGCCAGCTCTTTTAACGCCACGTCGTCCGGCAAGCCCTTCCGGTACGGGCGGTCCGTGGTCATGGCCTCGAAGGTGTTGGCCACCTCGATGATCCGCGACCCCAAGGGGATGCTTTCGCCGGCGAGGCGGTCCGGATACCCCTTGCCGTCCCAGCGCTCGTTGACGTGCCGGATGATGGGCACCGCTCCACGCAGCTGCTTGATGGGGGAGAGGATCTCCGCACCCACCACCGGGACGCGCATCAGGACCTTGTACTCATCTTCCGTGAGGTTGTCGCGTTTATTGACGATGTGGTCGGGGACCGCGATTTTCCCGACGTCGTGCAGCAGAGCCGCCATCTCCAGGTTTTTGGAGTCGTTCTCCTCCAAACCCATTTCTTCCGCCAGCGCCAGGGCCATTTTTCGTATCCTCTCGGAGCGGCCGTGGGTGTTCGCGTCCTTCGCCTCAATGGCGTCCGCCAAGGCCCTCATGGTCGCCAAGAACAACTCGTTCACGTCGCTGTAGAGCTGGGCTTTCCGGATGGCCACGGCCCCGTAGGAGGCGAGAGCCGAAAACAATTCGATGTCGGCATCGCTGAAAACGCCGCCGCCTTTTTTATTGATCGCTTCCGCCACTCCGATGAGGCGGCCCTCCGTCTTGATGGGGATGGCCAGGATGGATTTCGTCACGAACCCCGAGCTCTTGTCCGCCTTGGCGGAAAAGCGTTCGTCTTTGGACACGTCCGGGATGAGGAGGGTCTCATCATGGTCCGCCACCCAGCCGGCGATCCCCTCTCCCTTTTTGAGATAGATCCGCTTCATCTCCTCTTTCTTCGTCCCGGTGGCGGCGGCGAAATAGAGCTGTCCCAGTTCCTCATCCATGAGGAGGATGCTGGCGGCTTCGGCGTTGACGAGCTGCATGCCCATGTCCATGATGTTCTCGAGCACGCCGTCCAAAGAGAGTGTGGAATTGAGGATCTCCGTCGCCTTCAAAAGCATCGTCAACTGCTTCACCTGGCGCGCGGATTGCGCCCGGAGCCTGTGCGCTTCCAGCACCAAGGCGATTTGGTTGGAGAGGGCCATGACGAGGTCCAAGTCTTCCGCCGAGAATGACGTTTCGGCCGGCTGTTTGTTGAAAAGCTCGAGGACCCCGAGACGGTTCTCGTCGATCTGAAGGGGGACGGCGATCAGGTTTTTGATTTCGTATTTCACCAGGTCCGCGATGTCCTTGCGAAAGCGGGAGTTCTTTCGGATGTCGGAAACGACCTGCGGCTCCCCGGACGTGAACACCTGGCCGATGATGCCTTCCGTGCAGTTCATGCGGACCAGCTTCATCACTTTTTCCCGATTTGAGGCCTCCAGGGGCGGCACGTCCGCCCAATGCACGGAAATGAATTCCAACTGCGAGGTCTGCGGGTCCGCCAAGGCGATGACGCCCGCATCGGCGCCCGCCAGCTCCACGACTTTCCGGAGCAATTGATCGTTCACCTGGTGGATGTCCTCCAGGGACTTCACGAATTGCGTGATCTGTTGGAGAGCCGAAGCCCGGTGCTCCAAGGACTTGATGGCGGAAAAGAGGAAATCGCTGGACAAGCTAACGGACGTCATTTTGACTCACCTTTCGGCCTTCGGCGCACTTGCCCAATACGGGGCAGCCGGAGCAAACCGGTTTGGCCCGGCAATGGCGTTTCGACAGTTCCACCAGGAGCGCATGACACTCGCGGTATTCATAGACGGCCGGCGGCATTTGACGCATGAATTGTTCCTGCACGAAATGATAGTCCGTGTCCCTAAAAAGGCCAAAGCGATGGCCGAACCGCCGGGTGTAGGCGTCCACGACGAAAACAGGATGTCCGCCCGCGTAGAGCAAAATGGAATCCGCCGTCTCCGGGCCTATTCCGTTGAGGGTCAAAAGCTCCCGACGGACCTCGGCCGTCGGACGGTTCAGGAAAAGGTCCATCCGGCCTTCCCAACGCCGAAGAAGGTATCGGCTGAATCCTTTCAAACGCCCCGTTTTTTGGCGGAAATATCCAGAGGAGCGAATCAGCCCCTGGAGCGTGGAGGAACGCGTCTTCAGGAGCCTGGGCGGAGACAGGAGGCCTTCCCGGTTCAGCCCTTCGAGAGCCTTCTCGACGTTCGTCCAGGCCGTGTTCTGCGTGAGGATCGCCCCCACGGCCACTTCGAAGGCTTGCGCCGGCGCCGGGCGTCCCCGGCTGAAAGCCGCCGAATAGACCGGACGATTTTTCCCCGGGGGCGTCACGGGCCACCACCCCTGGGGGCCAAAACGATCCAGAAGACGCTGAAAAATCCATGGGACAACGGACCTTTCAACGGATGGGCTTTGACGTCTTGGCGTGTTTGTCCTTGAATTCGACATATTGCTCGGCGCTCTTGCGGTTCCGTTGGATTTCTTCCGGCGTTAACGGCCGCATGATCTTGGCCGGAGAACCCATCGCCAAGTGCCCGCCGGGGACACGTTTTCCGGGAGAGAGAAGCGATCCCGCCGCCACCATCGCGTCCTCTTCCACGACGGATCCGTTGAGGAGGATGGCCCCCATCCCGATCAAGGAATGATCGCCGACGCGGCAGCCATGGAGGATGGCGGCATGTCCGACCGTCACGCCGTTTCCCAGAACGGTGGGGAACCCATGATCGGTGTGGACGACGGTGTTGTCTTGGAGGTTGGTCCCTTCCCCGACCACGATCTCCTCCATATCGCCCCGCAAAACAACGCCGGGCCAGAGTGAGGCGTGCGCGCCGAGGCGGACTTTCCCGATCACCACCGCCGTTTCATGCACAAACGCGGTGGGAGGGACCTCCGGACGGACGCCGTCGTAATCGCGGATCATTTCAAGCAGTTCAGCAAGACGGCCTTTTGAACGTGAAGGCGGTTTTCCGCCTGGTCAAAAACGACGGATTGAGGCCCGTCCAGGACGGAACCGGCGATCTCCTCGTCTCGATGGGCCGGGAGACAGTGCATGACCACCGCGTTCCCCCGCGCCCGGCGGAGGAGCGCTTCGTTCACCTGATAAGGCATGAACACCTGCTTCCGATGAGCGCTCTCATCCTCCTTCCCCATGGACGCCCAGACGTCCGTATAGATCACGGAAGCGTCGGCCACCGCGGCGTGAGGGTTCCTCTCAAAGACAACCTGTCCGCCGCTTTTCTCGCAAAGCGATGACGCTTTTCGGACATACTCTTTCTCCGGGTCATACCCTTCCGGGCAGGAGATGACGAGCTGGAATCCCAAGAGGCCCGCCGCCAGCATCCAGGATTGCGCGACGTTGTTCCCGTCGCCCACATAGGCCACGCGCAAGCCCTTCAGGTCCTTCAGTTTCGCCAGCCGCAGCGACTCAAAAGCCGTCAGGAGATCGCTCAGCACTTGACAGGGATGCTCTTTGTCCGTCAACCCGTTGATGACCGGCACGGTGGCGTAGCGGGCCAATTCCTCCACATCCGAATGCTTGTTGGCGCGGATCATAATGACGGAAACGTAGCGGGACAAAACGCGCGCCGTGTCCGAAACGCTCTCGCCCCGTTTCATCTGCAAGTCCTGGGCGTTCATGCTGAGGGAGACGCCGCCCAGCTCCGCGATGGCGACCGCGAAAGACACGGACGTGCGCGTGGATGGTTTTTGAAAAATCATGCCCATCGTCCGGCCTTCCAGCTCCCGCGTGAAGCGCCGGTCCGTCTTCCGGCGGCGGGCTTCCTCAAGGAGCTGATAAACGTCCGCTTCCGGCAAATCCGCGATGGATAATAAGTCTTTTTTCACGTTGTCGCTTCTCCTTTAAAACAGTTTCAACTGGCTGGGATCGCCGGAGACGTTCGGAGACAAATGGACTCTCACGCGGCCCGGCAC
>JACQPF010000064.1 GCA_016207625.1 Elusimicrobiota bacterium
ACCGGTGACCGATCTCCTCACGGGCAAGGACCTCCTCGTCTGCAGCCCCGCCGATTCCGTGCAGAAAATTTTGAGGATCTTTCAGAAAGACAAAAAGAATTGCGTCCTGGTGTACGAGAAGAAAAAGCTGGTGGGGATCCTGAGCAACCGGGACATCCTGTTGCGCGTGGCGGGCTTGAAGAAGGACCTCTCGAAACTGAACGTGGGCGATGTGATGACGAAAAACCCCGGGTTCGTCCGGCCCGAGGACCCCATCGCCTTCGCCGTCAACAAAATGGCCATGGGGGGCTACCGCCACGTGCCCGTCTTGCGGGAAGACGGCACGCCGGTGAGCATCCTATTGATTATCGATGTGTTGAAATTCCTCTCTCAAAACAAATCCCTCTATTGACTTCGGCCGCAATCTCATATAAAATGTCTAACAGAGGTATCATTATATGAAAGCCACTGTCGTTGACTTGCGATATAAAATGCCCCGCGTCCTCAGAGCACTGCGGCTTCGGGAATCCGTAACGCTCCTTTACCATGGAAAAGTGCAGGGCACGCTTCTGCCCGCCAAACCGTCCGTGCGCCGCCCCCTCGCGGAAAGTAATGTTTTCGGCATGTGGCGAAAAAACAAGCGCCCGGTGAAGAAAATCATGGACGACCTAAGGGCTCCCCGGTATCGTGCTTATTGATACGGACGTATTGATCGAGTTCCAACAGGGGAACCCCGCCGCCTTGAAGTCATTGGAAAAGATCGAGGATCGGTTTATTTCCATGCAGTCCGCCATGGAATTCCTTCAGGGGGCCAGGAACCCCCAAGAGATCAAACTCCTGAAAAAGTTCCTGTTCGATTACGATTTCACCGTCCTTCCCCTGACCGAAAATATCGGCCACCGCGCACTCATCTACATTGAAGAGTACGCCCTCGCCCATGGCATCCGGGCGGGCGATGCCATCGTCGCCGCCACCGCCGTGGAAAACGGGCAATCGCTCTTGACGGGCAACGCGCGCCATTTCCGCGCCATTAAGGATCTGGACCTGGTCACCTTCCGCTAGTGGAATTTTCCCAGGAGACGGTCCGGCTTCCTAAAATCTTCAAGCAGGAGGTCCGGTCCGGAGGCTTGAAGCTCGGCGCTGTTCCCATGCCCGCAGACCACGGCCACCGTGACGGCGCCGATGGCTTTGCCGGCGCGGACGTCCAAAATCGTATCCCCGATCACGAAAACGTCTTTCGCCGGTATCTTTTGACCCGTTCGCTCCTCGGCGCGGCTGACGGCTTTCCTCAAAACCTCCGGACGGGCCTCGGCGTCCGAGCCGAACCCTCCGAACGAAAAATAGGGATTCAGGCCTGAGGGCTCCAACTTGATCCGGGCCCCTTTTTCCAGGTTCCCGGTCCCCAAGGCCAACAACACGTTCTCCCGAACCGACAAGCCGGCCACCAAATCCACCACTCCTTCCATGACCCGATAGCCGTTCCGGACTTGCATCTCTTCCTCTAAGAACCGCAAATAACAATCGCAGATCTGTTGGATGCTGGCCGGCCCCGGCTCCCGGTTTAATTTTTTCCGGAAGACCTCCCGAACGATACAGGGATCCGTTTTCCCCGCCGGCGAAATGCCCTCCATCGCTTTCGGGAGGGAAAGAAGGGTCTCGAAGGCGCGGTCCAGCGCGCGCAGGCCCGCTCCCCCGGTGGTCACAAGAGTTCCATCCAAATCAAACAATAAAAGTTTCATAAAGGTCCCTATTAAAATACCAAAACTCCGAAATGATTTCCAATTTTACGCTTGGCTGGCGATGAGGTCGGCTTCTTTTTTGAGGTTGTTGAATTCGTCGGTGGAGATTTGGACCGCCATGTCTCCCATGATTTGAAGGAGGAGGAGGGCGGCTTTGTAGCGGTCGCTGAAACGCCAATCGCCCAGCAGGGGCGAGAAAAGAGGCACAGCCAAGCGGCCCGACGCGATCCGCTGGGGCAGGTCCGCGTACCCGGAGGTTTTGGCCAGGTGCTCGACGACGGCGTCCACGCTGAACACGGGCCGTGGAACGCCCGCCACGTCTTCCGTCGCCGCGGCGGTTTTCTCAGGCACAACGGCGATCCGCACCTGTTGGAGGACTTCCGCGTCCAACCAGGGGGCTTCCTCTTCCAAAGCGGCCCTCAGGCCGGCTTCGGAAGCATCGGACACGGCAACCACCGTCTTTTCACGGCGCTCTTCGCGCAGGGCGGCGGCGATCTCCCGGGCCAGAGTCCTCACCGATTCCTTCCAGGCGGCGGAACCGCTTCCTTCCGCCGAAGGCACATGAACCCATGAGAAAATGTTCTTCTCCGCGCCGATTTCGGATTCCCACGCCGAACCTCCGTCCATCCGGCTCGCGGTCCCTCGAGACGCCAGCCCAAAACCCTGGTGGAACCCTTCAGCCGTTTTCCGGGTCACGACTTCGGCATCAAGCCCTCCGCTCCTGGAAATGATTCGTTGCAGGACCGCCCCATAGATCCGGGCGAGCTCCCGCGAACCCCGCGCCGCCTTCGCGACGGTTCCCAGAGCCAGGCCCAGGTCGCACCCCGCATGACGGAGGGCGGAGTAATCTTCCTTCTGAATGTCGGCGTCGGACAGGCCTTGCAAGCCTTCCACGCGCTCCAACACGCGGGTTTTCAATACCCGCAACGAGTCCCGGGCTTCCCCAGGGGACTCATAGAAAAGACGCCGAGCGAAATCTTCAAGAGCCGAGGGGTCCATGGCCTGGTCGAAGAGAGCGTCGATTTCGTCGAATTGGGTCTCTTCCGGCTCCTCTTCCGAACCGAAATAGAGGAGGAGCTTCACGCGGTCCGGCGTGCTCTTCCTTGATTCGGGATTCACCCGGACGCCCACCCGGACGCGCAATTCCTGCTCGAGGCTTTCGGAAATCCTCTCGATCTGAGGCAAGCCGATGCCCTCCACCGCTTTCTGAACCGCTCCCTCCTCTTGCCCGGCGCGCCGGATTTCAGCCGCCGACGTGAGGAAGTCCCAAAGGAAGTGAACGATCCCTGACCAAAGCCAGGAGCCTGTGGACAGGTACACGGCCGTGAACAACAGGCTCGCCGAAAGATGGGATCGAAAACCGTAAACCTCCCGCGCCAGTTCGCGACCCACCCCTCTCAACCCGTCCCGCTTCGTCCGGGAGGCCCAGCGCACAGCGGCGTGGGAGAACAAGGACAGAGCGATGCCGGCCGCAAGCCACGCCAGGCCGGAAGGATCCAGGGATGCCAGGCTTGTCCAGGTGACCCCCGTCTCTCCAAGGAGGAGCCCGCGGAACACCCCTTCTTCCCAAAGCCCGACGGCCAGATAATAACCGGCCAACAACGGCCACCGCCAGACCCCGGCTTTGCGGAACCTCTCCGCCGGGCGGAGGAGGGGAGCCAGGATATCCGCCGTCCCGGAGGTCTTTCGTTCCACCACGATCTCCTTCAAGGCCTCTTTGGCTTCCTCCAGGGACCGCACCATGCGGAAAAGATCCCTGTCTTTCTCTGAAATCAGGGGCGGCGTCTGGGACAGCGGGATTTCCGTCAGCGTATCCATGAACGTCTTCCAATATTTGCCGATGAGGATCACCGGCTTCCGCGGAATTTTGCCTGTTTGCATCTGCGTGAGGATGTCGAACAGGACGTTCAGCTTTCCCATGTTCCCGGGTTGGAACACGTAGGCCAGAGCGTTTTTCTCCAACAGGTGCCGGTGCACCGGACCGTCGTGGACGAGCACGCGCTTCTCCACGCCCAACTCCAGCTCGGTGGGCTCGGGGTCGCCCTGGGACAGCATGGCGACCAACTGCATGTCTTTCAGATTCCTGGGAAGGAGCATGCGAAAAGCGTCACGGCTGGCGGCCCGCACGGGAACTCCCTCGGCGTCAAGCCAGTCCGCGAGACCTTCGGCCATCTGCCTCAACTCGGGGAACACGTTATCGCCTCCCACGAACACCACGGCGTCCGGCCAACGGTCCATCCGGTCCGAGCCGTCCTGCGCTTCCTGAATCATCCGGTCCATGACGTCCCGGCCGAAGCCGATCCGCCTGTATCCCGTCTCCTGCCATTTCTTTAGATAATATTGGACCGCCTCTTCGGGATCATCCGTCACGAAGGGACGCTCAATCTGGGCGGGGTCCCAGAACCCGGCTTTGACAAGCTTCTTCTCCAACGTTTCAAGGATCGGATTCCAATAACCCGTGCCGAAGAAAACCATGGGGGCTTTCCCCCTCATGGCCTCGATGAACTCGTCAAACGTTCCGAACCCCCCTTCCACGGCGGCGTCCCCGTCGCCGTTGTGGATCAGGCCTGCTTTCCGGGTATGGAAATCGTCCTGCTCAGAGGAGCGCCCGATGAACGGGTTCGTCTCCTGTTTTTCGATCCCCTTGATTTTGACGCCTTCGGTCCGGAGGACTCCTCCGTTGACCTGGGAAGCGCCCTTGGGAGCGGCTTCCATGGCGCCGGGACCCGCCCCGGTCATGACGATGATGCCGTGCCGCGCCAGCGCCGCCCCGAACTTCTCGGCCCGTTCCCAGGCTTCGGTTCCCGGCTTCAGGCGCGCGCCCCCAAAGACAACAACCTTTCGCCCGCCCACGTCTTTCCCCCACACGTCCCGAAGATGGATCAGTCCCTCGATAAAGCGCCGGGGGTCCCCCGCTTCCTTCGTTACGGCGACCCTCCCTTGGTCCCCTCGCACCGCCAAGTCCAGCATGGTCTCGGCAATCCTCTTTTGCCAATCGGTCATCACGAACGGCTGAAGCTCCGTCCGGTCGCCCACATGGACGCTGTGCCCCCGCACGGACCGCACGCCGCGAACGCTCCCGTCCAGCAGCATTTGGTACGGCTTCACCACTCGGTTTTTCACATCTTCCGCCATCAAGTCCGCGGAATTTTGGAAAACGCTGAAATCCCGGTCGGTGTCCGCCAGTTTACGGATGTGCACCTCGACATACCCCACCGCCGCCGCCGGTCTCACGTCGAGCGCGACGCTCAACTCGCCGCCGATCTTGACGATTTTCTTCTCCTTCCTAAGCCGGGCGAATTCTTCAGGAGGAATCCGTAAAATCGGCGCCAGGACGTTCACGTCATTGGAGCCCGGTTCCATATGCAGGAGGATGTCCGGAAGGTCCGAGTCGATCTCCTCCTTCACGTAACGCCCGCCTTCCAGCTCCCGGCCGGTCACCACGTCTCCTTTGGCGCTCACGCCGAGATAGACCCGGTAAGCCGTCCCTTTCTTTTCGTCCAAGACCGTCAGGACGAAAGGCGACTCTTCCAGACGGGACCGGTGAACGGTCAGCTCTTCGTTGATCAAAGAATAATACACCTGCGTGGCCGGGAACCGGTCGAACGATTGAGCCATCCGCTGAGGGATTCCGTGGAGGGTCCCGCCGGAGGCCAGTTCATCATGAATCACCTTCAACTGGCGGTCGAGAGTGCGGTTGGTGGCGGGGAAACCGTGCTGGGCCAGCATGGCTCCCGTGTTCGTCGCGTCCATGCGGGCGATCGTGAGGATTTTCTCCGCGCCGTCCCAAATCAAGACACCGAACTCATCTCCATGCAGCTTGAAAACGGCATGGAAACTCTCGGCGGGCTTGACGCGGAGAATGTGGTTCATGAGGAGGCGGAAATTCCTTTGTCCGGAGAAAATCAGGGTGCGGCTTTCCGGGTTCAAGCGGCGGTCAATCGCCTGGATGATGGGGGACCGGTAGAGGACGAGCGCTTTTTGAAGCTCCGCCCGGGCCGCGGACAAGTCCCCGGCGCTGCGGGCCTCCAGGGCTCTTTCGTAGGCTCCCAACAGAGCTGTCCATCGGACACCGGTCTTGAAAACCTCACGGACGGTGGGATGGACGCCTTGATACCTCCAATACATCACCGGGTGGCGCCGATGCGCACTGATTCGTTCACGAATGCGCTCATTATAGAGAGCCACCCCGCTTTTTTGTGAGGCCTTCGCTTTCCGGACGTGATGGATCACTGTTTTCCGGACGACACCCTCCAGATGATCCCTGTCGAACCATTCATCAAAAACCAGTTGTTGATATTTCGCCGCTTCCATCGCTTGACGGCCCAGCGCATCCGCCACAGCCACGGCCGAGGCTTCATCGCCGGCGGCGGGAATCCATTGCGCCTCAGACAGTCCGCCGTACATGTTGAAATTCCGCCAAGTCAGCTCCTCCAAAGGCTTTGCTATGGCGTTGAATTTTTCCTGGCCGACATACTTCGGGAGGGATTTCTTGACGTTTTCGATCACTTCGCGGC
Organism: Elusimicrobiota bacterium; assembly: GCA_016207625.1. Classification (GTDB taxonomy): domain Bacteria; phylum Elusimicrobiota; class Elusimicrobia; order FEN-1173; family FEN-1173; genus JACQPF01. The sequence goes on from JACQPF010000064.1 coordinate 6,236, forward strand.
GGAAGTCGGAATCCTCCTCAAGCAACTTCCGCAAAACGGCTTGAAGCCGCTGTCCGTCCGCCTGGCCGACCCTGCGGAAAACGACATTGAACACAGGGCCGTTGTCGTTGTAAACGTCGAAATCGATCCCCGTGCCGGAAAATTCGCGCTCCAGCCTCGCCCGAAGGACGGGGCCGATCTCCCGGATGGCGAGGCTTCCCAACAGATGGCCGACCTGTAGGAACTCGCCCCGGGTGTTGAACTCGTCTTTGAGGTTTTGGACTTTCAGATACGCCACTTGCACCGACCGGCCCGATCGGAGGTCCCGGACCAGATCCTCGGCGTACATGTTCCGGTGCCGGACACCGCAACGCTCGGTCACGAACCTCTTCAAAGCCTCGAACTCAACGCGCAGCCGGTCCCAACGCCGTTCCCTTGTGATGGGAAAAACGGTCTTCAGCAGTAAATAGTTGGCGGAAAAGTTGTGAAAGGCAGCGGCGAGAGCCGACAAGCGGGGCGCGGTGCGGGCGGTGGCCATTTTGGGGAACAGCACGCGAGCGGCGGCCCTTTCCCTTTCCAAGACGATGCGCAGCAAGTTCTGCCGGAGCGCGTTCAGCTTCGCGTCGCCCAGGGGCCTCAGCCATCCCACGTTCACCGTCAAGACTCTTTTTCCGTCCCCCGTTTGGGAAATGATGAAGAGGGTGCCCCGGGACTCCCCGGAAATGTCCTCCATGTCATACGTTCCGGCCAACCGGACCTCGTCGAAGGTCCGCAAGCTCTCCTCTTCGGGAAGCAAGGTTTCCAAGATCCCCGCCGCGTCGGGATCCAGCTCCACGTTGACGGCCATGGGGATGTGGGTGAACCGCGCCGCCGTGACGAGCCTCATCCCGCGCTTGAAGAGCGTCGGCGGCAATTGCAGCTCGCCGGTTTCATAATTGGCTCCTTTCCTCGCGATGATCCGGTCGAAGGCCAGCGATTTTTCGATGATCTCAGGATCGGAGATCTCGATTTTTTTCTTAAGGCCCCGAAGAGCCAAAACCTGTCCGCCGCCCAGGAGCGCGAGGGTCAAGCCTCCGGCCAACCCAATCCCCGTCCATAACAAATGGGCCGGCCATGCCAACAGCAAGAGAGAAACCCCCAAGGACACGCCGATGAGGCCCCATCCGGCCCAGCGCATCCACCGCAGTCCCTGGACGGACAAATTGGTTCGCGTGACGGCCTTCATTAAGCCGGAAACCACCAGGGATACAGACAAGAGAAGATCCAAAGTGATGAATCCCCTCTCCCCTTTCCGAACCTGTCGAGGTTTCGGGGAAATGGATCTGACCGACGTCTGGGCCTTTTCGAGTTCCAGCGACATTTCGGCGGCGGAAGAGAAACGGTCTTCCGGCTTTTCTGACAGCGCCTTTCTGAGGATGGCCTGCACGGAAGCGGGGATCCGGCCTTCTGCTCCGGAGGCGCTTTCCTGCAACCATTTCTCCAACTCCCCGCTCCAAACGAGCTCGCGTCCCGCCAACAGTTGGCTCAACACGAGCCCGGTCAGGTAAATGTCCGAGGCCGGCCCGGGCAATTTCCCTTTTTTGACTTCGGGAGAGGTGTATCCTTTCGTCCCCGGAAATTTGCCCCGCGAAGGAAGCCCCGCCAACCGGGCTTCGGACGCGATGCTGAAATCAAAAAGCTGGCGGACTCTGTATTTCCCGTCGGTGTCTTTCGCAAGGGCGATGTTGCCGAGCTTGACGTCGTTGTGAACGTAGCCTGCGGCGTGTGCCGCCTTGAGGCCCTTCAACAATTGGATGGCGATTTCCAATCGATCGGTCAGCCCGAGCCGGCTGAACTCTCCGTGGAGGGGATGTCCCGGATCGAGCAAATTTTCCAGAAGAACGCCTTCAAACGGCTCCAGAACGTTGTAAAAATCGTCGCCCTCGTCGAAGGACGTGATGAGCCGGGGAAGGAGGGAAGCGTCCGGATCCGTGGATTGGGAAACGGCTCTTAACGCTTCGTTCTCCATCTTGAAGGACATCCAGCCGTGCGTGTCCGGCGAGTACGCTTTCACCGCGACGGGTCTTGAGGTTTCCGGATCCACGGCCTTGTAGACCGTGGAGTGGCTGCCCTGGCCGAACGTTTCCAGGATCCGGTAGGGCCGGACCTTCCGGGACGTTTTCACGGCGTTCTCAAGTTCCCGGGCCATATCGGCGGCGGAAGAGGGCCGGTCCTCGGGCCTGGCGGAAAGGGCTTTGACCAAGACCGCCCGCACCGGCGCAGAGACCATGGCATCGCCTTCCAGTTCCTCCGCCGAGAGGAGCCTTCCCGTCAACATTTTGCACAACACAAGGGCCGTTTGATAAACGTCGGAAGCCGGCCCCGGCCAAAACCCTTGAGCGATCTCCGGAGGCCGATAGCCTTCGGTGAACGGGAACCACTTCACGCCGTCTTCACGGAACGGCCGGCCCGCACGGTCCGCATCCGACGCCGACGTGAAGTCGATGAGTTTCGCAAACCGGAACCCTTTCGACGCCTCGCGCGCCAGCATGATGTTGCCGGGCTTGATGTCGTTGTGCACATATCCCGCCTCGTGCACCTTTTGAAGCGCATTCAAAGTGTCGATGATGATTTGAACGGCTTCCGCCTCAAGGAAAGCGGAGGGTTCGCCGACCCGTCGGGACCGAAGGGCTTCGGACACCGTGACACCGTCCACGAATTCCATCACGAGATAAGGCTGCGTCTCCCATTCGCTGTTGTGTTCCCCCGATGTGAACAGTCGGGGGAACTGGGGCCCCTCCAGTTTCTCGAGGACGGCTTTTTCCCTTTCAAACCCGAAACCGGGCTGCAGGTCGATGAGCGTATTAAACGCTTTCACGGCGACGGGTTGGGCATCGAGATCCGCGGACAGGTAAACCCTCGAAACGCTGCTCCTGCCCAATTCTCTCTCGACCTTATAGGGGCCGATCCTTTCCGGAAGGCGAAGGCTGGCGGGGTAGGCCGGGAACCAACGCCATTGCCGGTAGACGCCGTAATTGATGAAGAGGTGAACCCCGAACCCGGCCAAGACGTAGAGGGCGGCGGCCGTTTGAAAGGGGGCGAACGCGAAAGTGATGAACGGCACCGCGGAGACGAGGACGACGGCGCCCAATTGGTCATAGATGTTCTTGAGCGTGGGCGGTCCGCGCATCCCGCGGACATGCAGGGCAATCAAAGCCACACGGGCCAACACGAGGATCGCCACGAAAGAAAGGGCGCCCAAACCAGGGATCAAAACCGTCAGCGCCGGAGCCAGACTGGAGAAGATATCTTCCAGCCACCAGCCCACTTTCACGCCGTACTCCCGGAGGAACTTGTCCTGCCTCGCCTCCTTATCCTTTTGAACGATCCCGACGAAATTCCTCAGGATCTGGCGGCCATGCACATTGGAAAACCCGGCATCTTCAAGAACATAATCGACTTCCGGATGGAACTGAAGGCCATAGACGGGTTTGGAAGGATCTTTATGACGGATCCCTTCCACCGGCGTCATCTCCGAGGACGCGATTCGCTTGAAATCCGCCGGGATCCCGTCGGCCGTCACTTCTCGCCCGTGATACTCCGTCATCCATACGTTGGGAGGAACACCCGCGAAGAGGGGATCGTTGGGCTCTTCAATGGTCACATTCATCCGGCCGAAATAGAACCCGTGGCGGGCGCGGAGAACTCGCCCGCCTTGAGACGCCGCCAGGTTTTGATGGGTGAAGCAAATGCCCAGGATCGGCTTCCCCATCTCTGTGGCGTATTGCAGCAGTTTCTGCTCCTGTTTGTGCCAAAGCGCCCGTCCAGCGTCAAGCTCATCCACGTTGTGAGGTGAACCGGTGCCGACGATCCCGTCGAAATGATCCAGGTTCGGCAGATCCCCTCGCCAGGCCGAGAAAACGGTCACCTCCAGGTCCATCCCGTTCTTCGGGCCGAATTCCTTTAGGAATTTAATGAGGTGGGTGCCGCTTCTCTGATGATTTTGCAAAACCGCGATGCGGACGGCGGGGCCCTTCCCTTTTTTGACTTGGAGCGGCAGGTTGAGCACCCGGTTCATGATTTGATTGAATTCCCGCGTCAGGACCACCGATTCTTCGGTCACTTTCAACAACTCCGGGAAGATGGTTCCCCGGTTCGAGAGGTCCTTTTTAATCCATTCCAATTCCACCCCATCCGGCTGTTTCCTCCGGTGGGTCCTCGGCGCGTGCCGGGACACGATGTTGTCGGCCAACACAAGGATGGCCCAGGCCTTGTGGGCGTCTTCCTCCCCCGGGCCCCAGGTTTGATCGTAGCTGTGGTGTCTCAGAATTTTCCTCTCCCAAGGCAGCAGACCCACGCCGCGGCCCATCACTGTGAAGATGCTCATTTCCGCATGCGCCAACGCCAGGAGGTGGTTGACGAAGCGCGGGGTCCGGAGGTGGCTCCAATAGTACCAGCGGAGAGCCCAATGCCCTTTTCCGATGTCATGGGAGATCCCCGCCCTAAGGAGAAGGCCTTGCCATTCCTTGCTCATCCCGGCTTTTTCCGCGATCAGGCGGGCCATTTCCCCGACGTAGAGGACTTCGGCCCTGTTGTAGGGTGGATTCTGCATCAAGAAGAACTTCGGGTCCTTGCGATTGAAAGCGGATTTGCTCGTGTCCGGATAAGCCGGCTCCATGGCATTGGCCTTAAAATAATTGCGGGTGAGGTGAAGGAGGATGGCCGCCACATAGCTGGCGGAGCAAAGAACGGCGGTGACCGGGATGCTCAGGAAGGGCATGAATCCGAAGGCGAAATAATAGGGCAGGAACATGAGAAGACCGAACCCGGCGAAGGAATCCAACAGCACGTTCCAGGCGGGAGGAGCCCGCGCGTCTCCCGCGGGGACCACGGTGGCCCCGCCCGTGTCCCCGTCCCGGACATAAACACCAGTCAAATGCAGGAGGCTGAAGATGAGCTGGCTTGAAACAGCGGCGGAGGCTACCCGGTAAAAGTTGCCCATTTCAGGAAAAAGGATGGAGATGAGGACAAAGAAGATTTCAAAAACGGCCATGGTGAAAATGGATTCGATCACGGGCCCCACGAAACGGACCGCCAATTCCGGGGAGACACCGAACCATCGCGTCCAAAGACCCCAGGTGAGAGGCGTCGCGGCGGGCTGTGGTCGAAGAAGGTTTCCGATCGCCTTCCGCAGGTCCGGCGGAACGCCGGTCAAGCGGTTGAGGAAATCATCTCCGTCCTTAAAGACCGGAGAAGGACCTTCCATTAACGGCGTCAGCACCTCGAGCAAGGCTTCCCTCATGGGCGAAGGATCCCGACTGATCAGGCTCGCCGCCGCCGACCAATACTTCCCGGGGACGGCGCCCAAGCCCGTCCGTCCTCCGAAGACGGGAATGATGTCCCCCTTCAAGCTGTAGAGAAGGATCCGGAAAAATTCCCGGGCGACATCAACATCCGCCACCTCGCGCCCGGCCAGGGGAACGCTGTGGCTGACACCCTCGATGAATTTCCCGTTCAATTCCTTTTCATAAATCCTATGAAACGTCGCTTTCGTCCGGAATTGCTGAAGGGGGGTTTGGAGATACGCCACTCGCAAAGGCCGGGCGTCCTGGGCGAGGCCAAGATCTCCGCGGACCCGGGTCAACAGAGGTTTCGAAAATTCAAAGTTCTCCGGCGTGTTCGAGGATTCCATCTCCAGGACAATGTCTTTTTGAGGGATGTGGGTACCGCTCCGCACCGCCAGCTCACGGAGCGCCTG
>JACQPF010000007.1 GCA_016207625.1 Elusimicrobiota bacterium
CCTCCTGATCAACGTCTTCGGGACCGAGAAGCGCATTGAATGGGCGTTGGGCCGGGCCCCGGGCGAGATCGGCGATGAGCTCAAGTCCTTCGCGGACGACATGATGCCGCCCGGAATCGGGTCCTTGTGGAAACACCGCCGCCTCCTCTGGCGCGCTTATCAAATGAAGCCGAGGTTCACCGCCGACCCTTCGGTGCGCGAAATCGCGGAGGCCCCGGACTTGGATGCTCTCCCCGTTCTAAAATGCTGGCCTCAGGACGGGGGACGGTTCCTCACCTACCCCTTGGTGGTCTCGCGGGGGCCCGTCAGCCGGAAGCGCAACGTCGGGATCTACCGGATGCACATCTACGACAAGTCCCACACGGGGATGCATTGTCAGATCCAAAAGGGCGTCGGTTTCCATTACATTGAGGCGGAGCGGAGAGGGGAGGCCCTCCCCTTGGCCGTCGTGCTCGGCGCGGACCCGGCCTCCATGTTCGCCGGTGTGCTTCCAGTGCCAGAGGACCTGGACGCGATCGCCTTCGCCGGGTGTGTGAGGGGGCGCTCCGTGCCCATGACCCGCCTCGCCAACGGCCTTGATGTCCCTGCGGATTCGGAGATCGTTTTGGAGGGGTTCGTGCCTCCCCGGCAAAGGAGGATGGAAGGGCCATTCGGAGACCATTTCGGGCATTATTCACAGGCGGCCCCGTTTCCCGTTTTTCAAGTCGAGCGCATGTACCATCGCCGGAACGCCGTGTATCCGGCGGCCGTGGTGGGCAAACCGCCGCAGGAAGATAAATACATGGGCAACGCCGTCCAAGAGATGCTGCTGCCCCTTCTGAAAACCATGCATCCGGAGCTGGTGGACCTGTGGGCCTATTACGAAGCGGGGTTCCATAACCTGGCCGTCGCCGCAGTGAAACAGCGCTATCGGAAGGAAGCCGTGAAAATGGCCTTCTCGCTTCTCGGCGAAGGGCAGATGTCCCTGACGAAATGCATTTTCCTTGTGGATCCAGGCGTCAACGTTCGGGATTTCTCGGCGGTCCTCGCCGCCTTGAGAGAAAATTTCGATCCGCGGGAGGATTTCCTCTTGTTGTCCGGCACCGCCCAGGACACGCTGGATTTCACCGGCCACGCGATGAATCTGGGAAGCAAAATGGTTTTGGACGCGACCCAAAAGAAGCGGCAGGCGGCGGCGCCGCTAGGTGCCGTCCCTGTTTGTCGGAAGGCGGCGACGGAACGGAAGGGCTCAACCGTTTCTCTCCACGGGCTTGGTCCCGACGTCATCGCTTCCCGGAATTGGCAGGACGCGCTCCTCGTGGTCAAAGTGAGGAACGGCGCTTCAGGACGAACGATCCTCGAAAGGCTGGTCCAGGAGCCGTCTCTGGCGGGGTTCAAGCTCATGGCCGCGGTGAGCGAGGACGTCCCTCTGGACGACGAGGAGCTTTTGCTCTGGGGGATTTTCTGCCGGTTCGATTGCGCCCGCGATTTTGTGCCGTCCAAGGCCGTGTTCTGCGGCGGCCAGCCGATTTTTCAAGGACCTCTTGGGTTTGACGCAACCTGGAAAGAAGGATATCCGGAGCCTTTGGTGATGGATCCGGCCATCGTCGATACAGTCAATAAAAGGTGGGAAGAGTATGAAATATAAATTCCAAGACGCCCAGCCGGTCGACATCGTGCTTTTCTCCTTTTTTGGGCAAAAGAACCAGAACATCAGGACCGAAAAAAAATACAAGAAAGTCACGTTGTTCAACCGCATACGCAAACTCGTCATACCTAAATAATGTTTCCCCCCTCCCCTTCGGGAGAGGGTGCATGCGAGGGGGTGACAAGGGTTATCATCATGCATTTCTGCGATTCGTCACTTGAACCCGTTTGGAAGAAAATCGAATCCGGCGAGCGGTTGTCGCTGGAAGAGGGCTTATGCCTGTACAACACCTCGGACCTCTTGGGCCTTGGGCGCATGGCCGACTTCGTTCGTCAAAAACGCCACGGGCGGCGCGCCACGTTCGTGATCAACCGGCAGATCAACCCGACCAACATCTGCCTCCTCTCCTGCCGGTTCTGCGATTTCGCCTCCAAAGAAGGGCGGCCGGACGCTTATGTGATGTCCGAGGAGGACCTCCTCTCGCGTCTTTCGCCCGAGTTGAAGGAAGTCCACATCGTCGGTGCGCTTTACCGCAAGTGGTCTTTTGAGGACTACCTCAACATCGTCCGCGCCGTGAAACGGGCCGCTCCCGGCATCCAGGTCAAGGCCTACACCGCGGTGGAGGTGGATTTCTTCGCCCGCCGCGAAGGGATCTCCCTCCGGGACGTCTTGATCCGGCTGAAAGAGGCGGGAGTCGTCTGCCTTCCGGGCGGCGGGGCGGAAGTGTTCAGCGAGCGCGTCCGCAAAGCTCTCTTCCCCTTCAAGATCGGCTGGTCCAAGTGGTCCGAGGTGCACCGCACCGCCCACGAACTGGGCCTCCGGTCCAACGCCACCCTGCTCTACGGCCACATCGAGACGCTGGAAGAGCGGCTGGATCACATGCTGAAGCTCCGCTCACTGCAAGACGAGACGGGCGGATTCCTTTCTTTCATCCCCCTCGCTTTCCAGCCCGGGAACACCGGCATCGTGAAGAAGCAGGCCTCCGCGGTCGACGATTTGAAAACGATCGCCGTCTCCCGCCTCGTGCTGGACAATTTCGAGCACATCAAATCCTATTGGGTGACCGTGGGCGAAGAGACCTGCTCGATGGCGCTCCGCTTCGGGGCGGACGACGTGGACGGCACGATCCTGGAGGAGCGCATCATGCACGCGGCCAAGGCCGGCACGCCCGCCGGCATGGCGCGCGAAACGCTGGTGCGGCTGATTCGCGAAGCGGGATGCCTTCCCGTGGAGCGGGACGCCCTTTACAACGTGGAAACGCGGGAAACAGCCGTCCGATGACTTTGGTCGTCGCCCGCATCCCCTACCTGAACACGGATCCTTTCTTTTTCAAATGGACGTATCCTGAAGCCTCGGTCCTGGAAGCTTTTCCGAAAAAGCTGGGAGCATTGGCCGAGCGCGGAGCCGTGGACGCGGGGCTTCTCTCTCTCGTGGATTCCTGGCGGCTCGAAGCGGATTTTGAACCGATGCGACCCTTCGGCATTGCCGTCAAGGGGGCCGCGAAGAGCGTCATGCTGTTCTCCAAGAGGCCTCCGGAGCGGCTCGACGGAGCCCGCATCGGGATCACGGACCAGACATCGACATCCGTTCAACTGCTGAAGATCCTCATGCGGCACGACTATCAGGTGGAGCCTCGTTATCGGATGGGCTTCCGCGATTCCGACGACGCTCGCCTGATGATCGGAGACGACGCCCTTTTGAAACAGTCCTCCGGCCTCGCCGGCTTTGCATCGGTCCTTGATCTGGGGCGGGAGTGGGCCCGGTGGACCAAGTTGCCGTTCGTTTTCGCGAGGTGGATGGTGAGGCGCGCGGCTCCCGCGCATTTCAAACGGGAACTCGCCGCCCGGTTGGAAACGTCACTGCGGCGGTATGAGCGGCAAAAAAGCCGGTTCGTTTCGGATGTTTCCCGACGGAGGAGTCTGCCTGAGAAGGCCGTCCGGGATTATTTGAGCGGTTTCTGTTTTCGCTTGGGCGGGAAAGAGGAGGCGGCGGAAACCTTGTTCCGGAGGTTCGTCACGCGAGGCGAGGCGAGGTGCTCATGCTGAGCGATATTGAAAGAAAGATCCTCGCCGGCGAGCGATTGAGCCCGGAGGACGGCCTCGCTCTCTTATCGGAGGACTGCGACCTTTTGACGCTGGGCCAATGGGCGCAGAAGAAGCGGTTCGAAAAAAACCCCGCGCGGCGCGTGACGTACGTCGTTGATTCGAACCCCAATTACACCAACATCTGCGATACGGATTGCTTGTTCTGCGCGTTCTACCGGCGCCCCGGGGACGCCGACGCCTACACGCTCACCGTCGACCAAGTGGTGGAGAAGGTCCGGCGCGCGGCGGCGTTGGGCGCCACGACGGTTCTGCTTCAGGGCGGTCACAACCCCGCGATTCCTCTGTCCTATTACGGGGAGCTGATCCGGGCCGTCCGCCGGGAATTCCCACGCGTCACACCCCACTTCTTTTCCGCGTCCGAGGTCCAAACCATGGCCCGGACCTCGCAAAAGAGCCTTGAGGACGTTTTGACGTTCCTTTGGGACGCGGGCCAGCGCACGCTGCCGGGCGGCGGGGCGGAGATCTTGTCCGTGGGGGTTCGCGGCAAAGTCTCGCCCAAAAAAGGCGGCCCGGAAAAATGGCTGGACGTGCACAGCGCCGCCCACCGCCTGGGTTTCATCAGCACGGCGACCATGATGTACGGGTACTTGGAGACCGCGGAGGACATCGTCGAGCATTGGGACCGCATTCGACGCCTTCAGGACGAAACGGGCGGGTTCACGGCCTTCATCCCGTGGAGCTTCAAGCCCACCCATTCCGTTTTGGAGCGGAAACACCCGGACCGCACGGGTCCGGTGCCGTATTTGCGCATCCTGGCGGCGTCGCGTCTCTTCCTGGACAACTTTCCTCACATCCAAGCGTCTTGGTTCTCCGAAGGAAAGAAGACGGGCCAGGTGGCCCTGCACTTCGGGGCGGACGATTTCGGCGGCACTCTAATCGACGAAAACGTCCATGCGGCGGCGGATTACGTGAACCGAGCGTCCACGCAAGACGTCGTGACCCTCATTCAAGAGGCGGGGTTCACGCCCGCTCAACGCACGACGGCATATGAAATCATTCAGGGGTTTCAATAGGAATGGAACGGCGAGAGTTCCCATATCAAGCGGTCATTTTCATCTGCACGAACGCCCGGGAGGGCGGCCGCGTCTCCTGCGCCAATCCGGGGCGCGATGGGGCGAAGATCCGCGAGGCGCTCAAATCGGAGGTCCATGCCAGAGACCTCCGCGGAAAAGTCCGCGTGTGCTCTTCCGGCTGCATGGACCTTTGCGAGCTGGGGCCCAACGTGATGGTCTTCACCGGGACCGGTGAACGGGTTTGGTATCGCGACGTCTCCCTGGCAGATGTCCCCAAAATCGTGGAGGCGCATTTCCCACATGAGCCGCGCTGAAGCCAAAACTCCCCGGCCGGAAATGATCCGCCTGCTGCAGCAGGCCCTTCGCTTGGAATACGAAGATGTTTTCCTTTACTTGCGGGAATCTTCTCTTTTCAAAAAAAAGCTGATTCGAGGCGAGAGGTTGGGCCAGATCTTCAGCCGGTTTTGCGACTCAGAGATCAGCCACGCCGACCGGGTGGCCACGGCGTTGATGTAGGCGGGGATCCGGCCGGCTTGGGACTTCCAATTTCGGAAGCCTTTTGATTCCCTTCGAGAATCTCTTCTCTATCATTTGGAAAGGGAAAAGGAGGCGTGCCGGATCTATCGGAGGCTCGTCGTTTTGAGCCAAAATAATTCTCGGCAATCAAAAACGTTTAAAGGGATCTTTGAAGAAGAGGTGGCCCATATGAGGACGGTGCGCCACCTCCTGAACCGGATTGGTTAGGGACGGATCACTTCGGGCGCGCAGGGCGCGCGCAGGATTCCGGCCCGGCGGGCGCGGCGGAAAAGCTCTTTGAGGGCCTCCTCTCCTTCGACCCCCATGTCCAGGGTGTCCCGGTTCACATACATTTTGACGAATTTCTCTCCCACCTTCGCGTTGATGCCACGGCCGAATTTGAGGGCGTAGCGCACGGAATCCTTCTTGTTCTTATAGGCCAGCCGGATGCTTTCCGAAAGAAGACCGGCCAGGCGGGCGGCCTCGCTCCGGCCCAAGTCCTTCCGAACCACATCCAACCCGAGCGGGATGGGCAAAGCCGTCTCCTCATGCCACCAGCGGCCGAGATCCAGAACTTTCTGAAAGCCCCATTTCTTATAGGTGAGCTGGCCTTCATGGATGACGAGGCCCGCGTCCACTTGGCCGGCTTTCACCGCGTGCAGGATGCGGTCAAAAGGTTTGTTGACGGAAATGAAATCCTTCCGGAACAGGCGCAACAGGAGGAGAGCCGTGGTCAACGGGCCGGGGGTGGCAATCCGGAGGGACGACCAGTCCGAGGCTTTCAGCGCCTTCATCTTTTCAGGCCGGCAGACGAGGATGGGCCCGTAGCGGCGCCCCACGGAAGCTCCCACCGAGAGGATCCAGTATTTGTCCGCCACAAGGGGATAGGCCGCCGTCGAAATAGCGGTGATGTGGTGTTTCCCCTTCAGCGCGTCCCGATTCAGGGACTGGATGTCTTTGAGGACGTGTTTGATCCGGAAGCCGTCCAACGGCATTTTCCCTTGGCTGATGCCGTAGAACATGAAAGCGTCGTCGGGGTCGGGAGAGTGCGCGACATGCAAAACCCTCGGTGCGGGACTCAAGCTATTTCGCGCCGGACGCCACAGGGCTTAGCGAGGCGATGATTTCCCGGCAGAAGGCGGGCAG
>JACQPF010000065.1 GCA_016207625.1 Elusimicrobiota bacterium
ACGGTCAATGGCTCTCCGGCGTGGAGGACGACGGCGACAAAAAGAAGCGGAACGGCGGCAGGAAAAAAACGAAGCGATCTCACGGCAGGTTAAAGGTCAATCCCCCAGAACGCGCGGGTCAATGCGCCGATGAAGTATGTGATTCCCACCGCGGCGGCGATGATGACCAGGTTGGTGGCGATCCGCTTCCACACGTCCATCCCGGAAAGGAACGAGAGGACGAAGGACACCAGCACGATCATCACGCCCGCCGACAGGAGAGAAGCGAATACGCTCTGCGCCCCGATGAGCACCGGCAGCACCGGGACCGTCGCCCCCACCAGGTAGCAGACGCCGACCAAGACGGCGGAGCCCAAAATACGGTCTTTTGCGGCGGGCGCCGCGCCGGTTGCATTTAAGAACCGGGCTTTCCCCTCCTCGATTTCTTCCACCTCTTTTTCGGAGCTGGAGGCCACGTAGGCCCCCGCCGCCATGGAGATGGCCCCCGCCACCGCCACGGTGGAGCCCGCGATGAGCACCGTCGAAGCGTGATGGAAGGCGGCGAAAAACCCGCTCACCGCGCCCAGGATTTCCACCAGGCCGTCGTTGAACCCCAGGAAAATGCTGCGGATCCGTTCCGGATCGATCTTCCGCTCCGTCATTTGGGAGACGATGGCGTCCTCATGCCCGAACTCGTCTTTCAAAATCTCTTTGACCGCCTCGCCCAGCGGGGTCCCTTTGTAGGACTCCCAGATGGCCAGGTATTTCCGCACGCCGTAGACCTCAATGCCCTCGAGGACCAGGTGCACCGCCGGCGCCCCCAGGAGACGGCACGCCCATAAGAGGACCCAGAGCTTGGCCCGACGGCGCCAGTTCAGGCGGTCCGTCTTCACGCCGAAGAAATTCCGCCAAAAATCCAAATGTCCCTGCTCGACGGGGATGAGCTCCCCCAGGATTTTTTTCAGGTTCCCCTGGCTGGTCTTGCGGAGCTCGGTGTACAGCGTCAGGTCGAGGAGCTCGTCCAGCACCAGGCTCTTTGAGAAGCTTTTTTTGGCGTGTTCCATATCGTCCCTCCGGACCGGAATCAGTGGTTGTCTGACAACAATTGAGTCTTCGTCCTATACTCGCTGATCCTCACATCGTTTATACTAAGACAATGACAAGGACCGATCTCGTGAGGATGCTGGAACGCTACGCCGTGCCCAATTTCCTTCGGAGCCTCTTTTATTCCGCGCGATTTGCCTGCCTCATCAGCTTGCGCGCCGACGTGCAGCTCACCTCCTGCATCCGCCTGGGCCGCGGCACCAACATCCGCCCCTACGCCCGGCTCATCACCACCGCCGGATCCATCACCCTCGGCCGCCATTGCGGGATCAACAGCTTCACCATGATCGCCGCCGGCAACGCGCCCATCACCATCGGCGACCACGTCAACATCGGCCCCAGCACGACGATCATCGCCAGCAATTACGGGTCGGAAGACCCGCGCCTGCCGATGATGTACCAGCCGAAAATCGAGAAGGGGATCGTCATCGAGGACGATGTGCTCATCGGCGCCTCGGTGGTGGTGTTGGACGGCGTGCGGATCGGCCGGGGCTCCATCGTGGGCGGCGGAGCCGTCGTCACGAAGGATGTCCCGCCCATGTCCATCGCGGTGGGGAACCCCGCGCGCGTGATCGGCACCCGGGGGAAAATGGTCACCCGACTCCGGGAAGAAACTTTGCCCGTCTGAAATTAGCGAATCGTTAGCTTCTTGTATTTGGAGCGGCGCGGTTCCTCGCGGCCGCCCAGCTCCCGCCGTCGGGTTTCTTGATATTCCTCGAAGTTCCCCTCGAACCAGCGCAGTTTCCCCTCGCCCTCGAAAACGAGCAGATGCGTGCAGATCCGGTCCAGGAAGAACCGGTCGTGGCTGATCACCAGGACGCAGCCCGGGAAGTCCGTGACGGCGTCTTCCAGGGCGCGGATGGTGTCCACGTCCAAGTCGTTGGTGGGCTCGTCCAAGAGGAGGACGTTGCCCCCTTTGAGCATCTGCTTGGCGAGGTGAAGCCGGTTCCGCTCCCCGCCGGAAAGGCCCTCCACCCGTTTTTGCTGGTCGGTGCCCTTGAAATTGAACCGCGTCAGGTAGAGCCGCGCCGGGACGGATTTCCCTCCCACCTCGACGAAATCGGCCCCGCCGCTGATCTCCTCGAAAACCGTTTTCTTCCCGTCCAGCGTTTCCCGTTTTTGGTCCACATAGGAGAACACCACGGATTCCCCGACGGACAGCTCGCCTTTGTCCGGCTTCTCTTCGCCGGTGATCATCCGGAACAGGGTCGTCTTCCCCACGCCGTTGGGGCCCACCAGGCCCACCACGGCGCCGCGCGGGACCGTGAAGCTCGCGTCGACGATCAGCTCGTTGTCTCCGTATCCCTTGCAGAGTCCTTTCGCGTCAATGACCCGCGTGCCCAGGTTCGGCCCCGGAACGATTTGGATGTCCAAGGAATTGACGTCCACCGGCGCCTGATGGGAGAGGAGCGATTCGTATTCCCGCACGCGCGCCTTGTTCTTGCCGCGGCGGCCCGACGGGGTCATGCGCATCCAGGCCAGCTCGTTCTCCAAATGGCGCCGCATGCCGGCCGATTTCCGGTCCTCCTGCTCGAGCCGTTTCGCCTTCTGCTCCAGCCAGGCGGAATAGTTCCCTTCAAAAGGATGACCCTCCCCCCGGTCCAGCTCCAGGATCCACTGCGTGATGTTGTCCAGGAAGTAGCGGTCGTGGGTCACGATCATGACGTTCGAGGGGTACTCCTTCAACTGGCCCTCCAGCCAGCTCACCGTCTCGGCGTCGAGGTGGTTGGTGGGCTCGTCCAGGATGAGGAGGTCCGGTTTCTGCAAAAGCAATTTGCAAAGCGCCACGCGCCGCGCCTCACCGCCCGAGAGCACGCGGCAGGAAAGCTCGTCCGATGGCAACACCAGCGCGTCCATGGCCACGTCCACATGGCGCTTCAGCTCCCAGCCGTCCGCCGCCTCGATGGCCTCCTGCAAGCGGCCCATTTTCTCAAGGGCCTTCTCCATCTCCACGTCCGAAAGGCCCGAGGACATGGACTCGGACACCTTGTCGTATTCGGCCAGCATGTCTTTGATGTCGCGGAAAGCTTCTTCCACTTCCTGCCGGACCGTCTTTCCGGGGTCCAACCGGGGCTCCTGGGGAAGATAGCCGATGCGGATGCCTTTCTTCGGCGTAGCGGTGCCGCGGTACTCTTTTTCCACCCCCGCCATGACGCGCAGCAACGTGGATTTCCCCGTGCCGTTCTCTCCCACGACGCCGATCTTGGCTTTATGGTAAAACGAAAGGTAAATCCCTTTAAAGACCACCTTGGATCCGTAGCTCTTGCTGAGATCTTCAAGCGTATAAATATATTCCCCGGCCATGCCATTAGCTCCTTGTGATCATTTGCATTGAGGTTATTATTTTATCTTTTCCGCGCGCCATTTTGTCTTCCCCGTCGTGCCGTCATAGAGCACCTGGGTGACCACCCCCGTCATCTCGTCCCCCACGATCTCCCCTTCCCAGGTGAGGCTCTCCCCCCGCCCGTTTTGCTGCACGGCCC
>JACQPF010000066.1 GCA_016207625.1 Elusimicrobiota bacterium
GAGGACCGGGAATGCGTTTTCATAGTTGTTCAGGTAGCCGTCGTCGAAGCTGATGATGACGGCCTTTTCCGGCAAAGGCTCGCCTCGGTCCAAGAGAGAGTCCAGCTCTATAAAATGGAGGGGGTTCCAGCCTTTTTCTTTCAGGTAGGTCATCTGCCGGCGGAATAGCTCCACCGACACCCAAAGTTTCTTCAGCTTGGACCCGGCGGGCGGATCGCCGATTTTGTGATACATGAGGATCGGCAGTCCCCCCTTTTCCGGCCGCCACCAGTTCCACCGGGCGGAAATGCCGAGGGCCGCCAAACCGCCCAGGCTCAATACAACTGTTCCTAAAACCATCATCCTTCTCCTCTTTCCATGTCAATCAACCGCACGTGTTTCAACCAGGCGTAGTAGGCGCTCAAAGCGGCATAAACGAACCCGGCGTTGCCGTCCAAAAAACCCAATTTCACAAAGTAGCGCACAAAGAATTCCCAAGGCAGGCGAAGATGCTGCCAGGCGCGGAAACGCTTGCCGGCCGCATGTTTGCCGCGGGCGATGAGCCCTGTGTATTTGTTGCATTTCTCCAAATACTCCGAGAAGTCCTTGTAACTCTCGTGGAGCACGGCGCCGTTCAGCCTCCCGATGGGCGGTTCCACTTGGATCCCCTCATGGATTTGCTGGCCCGTGTACCGGGCCTTGTCCCGCCGAAACAACCGCACATGGGACTCACGGAAACACCCGCCGAACCGCAAACGGCTCCCCAGGAAATGGACATGAAAGGGAAGGTCAAACGCGTTTATGGAAGCGTCGTTCGCCTGCAGGACCGATTTGATCTCCCGGGCCAGGTCCGGGGAGATCCGTTCATCGGCGTCCACGTTGAGGACCCACTCCCCCGTCGCGCGGTCGAGAGCGAACTGTTTTTGAGGGCCGTAGCCGGTCCAGGTGTTTTCAAAAACTTTGTCCGTGTGCGCGCGGGCGATGTCCCGCGTTTTGTCCGTGGAGTGACCGTCCACCAAAATGATCTCATCGGCCACGCCTTTCAGGCTTTCCAGACAGGCGGGCAGATCGCGTTCTTCATTCAATGCGATGATGATGGCGCTTAAACGCGGCATGTTATTTTTCCAAGCTCCCATAGAAGTCTTCATACCGGTCCGCCATGGCGGCCGCCGTAAACCGGCTCACCCGCTCTTTGCCCCGGGCCACCCGGCGGCTCGCTTCTTCGGGACTCCGCAAGACCGTCAGGATTCCTTGGGCCATGTCCTCCGGGCTTTTGGCGGGAACGAGCTCAGGCGCTTCCGGGGAACCATAGATCTCGGGGATTCCTCCCCCCCTCGTCGCCACTGTCGGTGTGCCGACGGCCAGGGCGTCCAAGAGGATCGTTCCCAGCCCCTCTTCGACAGAAGAAAGCACGAAGACGTCCGCCATTGCGATGTATTCTAACACATCTTTGCGGTGGCCGAGGAACTCAACGCCACCGGCAAGGCCCAGCTTTTCGGCCTCTTGTTCAAGCGCCCCTTTTAAAGGCCCTTCACCGAGGATCAAAAGCCGCGAGCCCGGCATTACCCGATAGACCTTCTGAAAAGCCCGGATGAGAGTTCCCTGGTCCTTGTGCGGCACGAGGGCCGCCGCGTTGACGATCAAAAGATCGTTTTCGGGATAGCCCTTTGTTTTCCGCAAACGGCTCCGATCCGCCGCCTGGGGGTATCCTGAGGGATCAATTCCGCTCGAGATCAACGTCGTTCGATGCGAGGGAAAAGCGCTCCGAATCAATACGTCCCGCACTTTTTCCGAGATGGCCGCCATTTTTCTCAGCCGCCCGTATTTCCACCGGCTGAGCGGATTGGTCCTGAGCGGAAAATCCACGCGCCTTGTGGCAACAAACCTGACGTTTGTCCCCAAGGCGGCCAAGGCGCCCAAACCCACCGCGTGCCCGGTGTGCGCATGTAGAAATGAAATGTCCTGCGTCTTTAAGAACCGCCTTAACCGGAAAGCGCTCCACAGGTCCATTTCCCCCCACGGTTGAAGATGAAACACCCTCAACCCCGCCTTCCGGGACTCCACGTCCAAGGGATACCCTTTCCGGCAGGCCACCCAGTTCTCGTGGCCGCGCTTCTCCAATTCCCGGGCCAGCCAAAACAATTGGCGCTCGCCGCCGCGCCACGTACGCTCTGTGTCCAAGTGGACGATGCGAAGGGGAGCGGAGTTCATGTCTTTACTCGCTTTTCGAGCGCGGCCTCATAAACGCGTTCCGTTTCGGAAGCCATGCGGCTCAGGCTGAAACGGCCGGAAGCTATTTCGTGGGCCTTGCGTCCCATTTGCGCGCGCAAGTCCGGACGGGTGATCAAATCCAAAAGATGTTTCCCCAGGGCTTGAGGATCCCGCGGAGGAACCAAATACCCGGTTTCTCCGTGCGCGACGAGTTCCGGCAGGCACCCCACCGTGGTGGCGACGACAGGCCGCCCGGCGCACATCCACTCCAGGCACGCTCGGGAGAGGGCTTCGCTTCCCACGGAAGAGATCACGCCGAGGTGACAAGACCGCATAAAGACGTTGATGTCGGGTTGGCGCCCTTCAAAGCGCACCCATTGCGCGACCCCGCATTCCTCAGCTTTTGCCTTAAGTTCCGCGAGCGATGTGTTTTTTTCTACACCGGTAATGATGAACCTCTCGTTCGACAAACGGTCACGGATGCCGGCGATGGCGTCCAGGAAAAACGAATGCCCTTTGACCGGGTCCAACCGGCCGACGAGGGCGACCCGGACGGGACCCTCCGGCTCCGGCGCCGCCGGAGAGGCCTCCAAACCCGGATAAATGGTCTTTAAACGATCGGCGAGGGCGGGGAAAAGCGCCTGGTATTCCTTTGCGATGCACTGCGAAGCGCTGATCACGGCTTCTGTCCCGCTATACAGAACGCCGTGCCCGATGCCGCGGCTCACTCGCCGGGCGTCTCCCCGCGTGCGCACAAGCGCGATGGGCAGGAATCGGGTCCCCAACCAGCCCCAAAGGTGGCCTTTCCCCGTATGGCTGTTCACAATTTGGATTTTTTCTTTCAGGAGGGCACAGCGAAAAGAGAGAACGTTTCTTAAAGGCATCCGTGGCAAGTTGCGCCGGCCGGCTTCTTCGTATGAATAGGTCCCAGGCCAAGCGGCGACAATGACCGTGTGGCTGTTGGACCTGAGAGCGCCCGCAAGCGAAAAACCATATTCGGTGATGGCCGAATCCCACCGTTCATCCAGAACCTGGACGATCCTCATGAACGGAGCGCTCTCCGGGCCGCTTCCATCACCTCACTCACGGAGATGTCCCGCATACAGCGAAAATGACCTTCGGGACACCGCGCGCTCCCGTGCAAACTGCAGGGACGGCAGGAAAGTTCGAGACGCTGGACCACTTCGGCGCAATCCTTCTCCGGGAAAAAACCGAAACCCTCCACCGTCGGGCCAAAGATGGCCACGGTCGGGACCTTGAGCGCAGACGCCACGTGCATGGCGCCGGAATCGTTGGTTAGGAGCACGGAACAGCGCCGAATCAACAGGCAGAGTTCTCTGACGGACGTCTGCCCCGCCAAACACATGGCCGGCCCGTGAAGGAACGCCAGGACTTGTTTGACGGCGGGCATATCCGCCGCCGCGCCGAAAATCAGGATTCGTGCGGGCTTGCCGTTCGCCGCCATTTTCGAGGACAACTCGTCCGCCGCTTCAGCAAAACGCTCGGGCAGCCACCGCTTGGTCTCATGCAGGGCCCCCGGAGCCAACCCGATGATCGGCCCGTTTCCCAAACGCTTCTCCCAGTCTTCTGAGAGACGTTCATTTTCCGGGAAAGAGAGCGCCGGCCGTTGATTTGACAATGGAACTCCGAGTGAATGGAGGCTGTCCAAATACCGGTCGGCCACCCGTTTTGAAAGCTCCGGCGATGGTTTTTTGAACCACACCAACATCCGCCTCTCCCA
>JACQPF010000067.1 GCA_016207625.1 Elusimicrobiota bacterium
GCCCGGTCCTTTTCGATGTATTGAAGCCGCTCCCCGCGGCCGAAGCTGTATTGGCGCCGTGCCAGCTCGTGATTGATATGATCCTCTTTGATTTTCAACCCCGCCGGAATGCCTTCCATAATGGCCGTCAGGCACCTTCCGTGGGATTCGCCCGCTGTCATGTAACGTATCAAGATCGACTCCTTAGGATTTATTTTGCAAACCGGCTTTCGCCGCGGCCAGCATCACGTCCGCCGGCGGAACCGTTCGGAACCATTTCTCAAAGGACAACGCCCCCTGGCTCACCAGCATCCCCAGCCCGTCGAAAGCGCGCGCGCCGATGTCCCGGGCGGCCCGCATGAGCTCCGTTTCGCGGTGATAGATCAGGTCGTAAACGGTCAGGTTTTTGTGAAGCCAGGAAAAATCGATCGCCGGCGTGTCCGAAGGCTTCAGGCCCGCCGGCGTCGCGTTGATCAAGACGTCACAACCCCGGACGGCCTCTTTCAAGCGCTCCTGATCGCCGGCCGACTCCACATCGAAAACGCCTTTTTTATGGTCCGCGGGCACCCCCGGGTTTTTCCATACGGCTTTCAAATCGTCGATGAGGGCCTGCGTTTTGGGAAGAGACGTGTCAAACAAGGTCACCTTGCGGGGATTCAGCGCGGCGAATGAAATCGTAAACAAAAGCGCCCGCGCCGCCCCTCCGGCCCCCAAGAGGACGATCCGATTGTCCCGCAAATCGATTCCGCATCGCGCGATGTCTTTAACGAAACCGGGTCCGTCCGTGCTCCACCCCTCCCAGGCGCCGTCGTTGTTGAGAACCGTGTTCACGGAGCCGAGATAGGCTGAGGCGTCCCGGCATCTCGCCTCTTTCGCAATGGCCTCTTTGTAGGGGAGCGTCACGTTGAACCCATGCAGAGGCAACGCCTTGGCCTGCCGCAAGAAGTCGTCCCACTCATCAGGCTTCACTTCTATTTTGGCGTAGACGGCGTTCAGCCCGAGCCTCTTGATGGCCGCCATATGCATGGCCGGCGACAGGGTATGGCCCAGCGGATGGCCGATCACGCCAAGGAGTTTCGCACCCGCGGGCGCGTCATGAAAAACGGCGTCGAGATCCATACCTTCAGCTTCCTCCGACGGACAATCCAGACACCCGGAACGTGGGCGCGCCGACGGAGCCGTACCACGTGAGGTCGTCCGCGACGGCGTCCAATTCCTTCAGCATGTCCAACGCGTTCCCGGCCAAAGTCACGCCTTTCACGGCCCGCCGGACATGGCCCTTTTCCACCAGCAGGCCCACCGCTCCGACGGAGAAATCCCCCGAAACGGCGTCCGCCGTATGCATGCCCATGACGTCCTGCACGAGGAAGGCTTTGGGCAGGTCCTCCCAAAGGCGCGTTTGCGCCATGCGGCCTGGAACCAAATAGAGATTTGAAGGTTCCGGCGACGGCGGCGACTGGACGCCCGCCCGTCCGGCGTTCCCCGTGCTGGGCAGGCCTTCACGATGGGCCGTGTATGAGTCGTATAAATATCCCATCAGCCGCCCTTCCTTGACGACCACGTTCGTCTGCGTGGGGACGCCTTCCTCATCGTAAAGCGAGCTGGCGATGCCCTGGGGATATAAACCGTCATCCACGATGGTGACGTGGGACGATGCGACGGCGCCCCCCCTTCGCCCGGCCAGGAAAGAGCGGCCCCGCTGGACGGCATCCGCGCAAAGCGCCCCGGAGATGAGCTCCAGGAAATCCACGCCGACGCGGGGCAAAAAAATCACGGGCCACGTGCCGGAGGAGACCGGCTTCGCGCCGAAGGAATTGAGGAGGCGTTCCCGCGCGCCCGTCAGAACCCGTTCGAAATTCAGCTCTTTCCAAAGGCGGGTCTCCGTGGAATCCCAGGAGACCTGAACTTCTTTCTTTGATTCCCCCATCAGTTCCGCCGCGAAAGACACGGAACTGAAGGGCTGCGAAACCGCCGTATCCTCGGAGCTGACGACGGCGAACTCGCTCGCGGATTCCCGCAAGGAGAGCCTTAGTGCTTTCTTTAACCGGCGATCCGACTTGAGGAGGCCCTTCTCAAAACCGGCCAGGCGGGCTTGCAAATCCTGAACAGACGTTCGGAAGAGAGCCCTTTCGATGGCAAAAGGGGCGCGCGCTTTATCGCGAGGCCGTTCCGCGCCTTGAATGAGGACGCGATGAGGGTCCGCCGGCATTTGTTTCGCCGCTTCGTGAGCCCGTTCCCATAGGGCCCGGGCGCTGGCAGCGGAGACCTCATTCGCGTACGCGAAGCCTTGCCGCCCCTCATGAACGGCCCGGACGGACAGACCCTGACCTCGCCCGGAAAAAGTGTCCTTCGGCCGTTTCTCGGCCCAGTTGATTTCGCGGAACTCGTCCCTCTCCAAATAGATTTCCGCCTGCCACCCGGCGGCGGGCCGCAAAGATTTGAGCAGCCGTTTGCCCGTGGTTAAAAGGTTTTCATCAGTTTGGATTGGGATCCTCCATCCTGCCGGGGTTTTCAAGGATCATGCTGCGCTTGACGGGATGGTCCGGATCCATGCTCAGCACATGCTCCCAAGCTTGTTTAGCCATGTCTTTCCGCCCCAGGGACACCCAAGAGGAACCTAAAAGAACCCAGGCATTGATGTTGTTGGGCTCGCGCTTCAACAACTCATTGCATCGGGTGACGGCACCCGCGAAGTTTTGACCGCGGTACACCCGGTAGGCTTCCCACAAATCCAGATAGGAAGACGGCCTGAACTGCGCCCGGCTGCTGGCAATGTTATTGAAACCGGAATAGAAAAAAAGGATCGCCGCCAAAAAAAGAAGGAGGCCCCACCGCCGGCGGTAGAGGAGCACATAGGCGTCGTTGAAAAGGACGGACCGTCCCAACTCGTTCCACTTCAGCACCCATTGAGGACGGTACAAGAATCCCAA
>JACQPF010000068.1 GCA_016207625.1 Elusimicrobiota bacterium
GGTGGGGTTCTCCGCTACGCGGCCGCCGACCACCAGCATATAGGGGATCTTCTCAAGTGTGGCCTCGCGGATTTTGCCACCGAACTTGATCGGCGACGAATCGATTTCCGCCCGGAGACCCGCCTCGCGGAGTTTGGCGTGGACGGACTCGGCGTATTGCTGGAACTTTTCGCTGATCGGCAGCACGACGGCCTGCACCGGCGCGAGCCAAAGGGGGAACGCTCCTCCATAATGCTCGATGAGAACGCCGAAGAACCGCTCCAGGGACCCGAAGAGCGCGCGGTGGATCATGACGACTTGCGTTTCTCCCCCCTTCTCGTCCCGGAAAGCAATGTTGAACCGGGCAGGGTTGTTGAAGTCCACCTGGACGGTGGAGCATTGCCAGGCGCGGCCAAGGGAGTCCTTGATCTTGAGATCGATTTTTGGCCCGTAGAAAACGCCCTCGCCGGGGTCCACGGTGAAAGGCAGGCCGGCTTTTTGCAGAGCGTTCCTCAGGGCGTTTTGGGCGTGGTCCCAGGCTTCCAAGGTGCCGGAATACTTGTCCGGGCGGGTGGAGAGTTTCACGTCATAATCCTTGAAACCGAAGGCAGCCAGGACCTGGGTGATGATGCGTAAGATGGCGGCGACCTCATCCTCCACCTGGTCCGGGCGGCAGAAGATGTGGGCGTCGTCCTGGGTGAAACCTCGCACCCGCATCAGGCCATGCAGAACGCCGCTCCGCTCAAAACGATAAACCGTTCCGAACTCCGCAAGCCGGATGGGCAGTTCCCGATAGGAATGCAAAGACGACTTATAAATAAGGATGTGGCCGGGGCAGTTCATGGGCTTAAGCTGGAATTCCTGGTTTTCCAGCATCATGGAGGGGTACATGTTCTCCCGGTAATAGTCCAAATGGCCGGAGGTTTTCCAAAGGTCAACCTTGGCGACGTGCGGTGTGTAAACAAATTGATAGCCATAGGTAGTCAGCAAATCTTTGAGATAATCCTCAAGGATTCTGCGGACAATGGCGCCCTTGGGAAGCCAATAGATGAACCCGGATCCTCCCTCCTCATGTTGGATAGTGAAAAGCCCAAGGCGCGGGCCCAACTCCCGGTGGTCGCGTTTTTTGGCTTCCTCCAGGCGGGTGAGGTAGTCCTCCAGGTCTTTTGGGGTGGACCAGGCGGTGCCGTAAATGCGCTGGAGCTGTTCTCTTTTTTCGTCCCCGCGCCAGTAGGACCCGGCGATTTTTAATAGCTTGAAGTTCCGGATTTCCCCGGTGTCTTCCACGTGGCCGCCGCGGCAGAGGTCCACGAAGGTGCCGTGGGTGCAATAGGTGACGGTGGGCTCTTTCAGGTCCTCGATGAGCTCCACCTTGTATTTCTCCCCCCGCTTGGCCCAGAAATCGCGGGCTTCATCGCTGCCATGGGTGCTCATGACGAACTTATGTCTGCCCGAAATGATTCCCCGCATGCGGGCTTCGATCTTTTCCAAATCTTCCGGGACGAAACGGTGGGGGCTGTCGAAATCGTAATAGAACCCGTCTTCCACGGGCGGACCGATGGTGATTTTGGTGTCCGGGAAAAGCTCCTGGACGGCCTGGGCCATCACGTGGGCGGCGGAATGGCGGAGGCGGAAGAGATAATCCTCGCCGGTGTTTTCGGTTGCGGGCTTCAATTGATCGTCAGGCATGGGGATAAATATAGCACATTCTTTTTCGGACCACTATCTCACAGCCGATAGCCGACGCCGAGTTTGACGCTTTTTTGCTCGGAATCGTTTTGGCCTCCGTGAGTTGTGAAGCGGTAGCGGACATCGGCCGCGGCGGTGACTTTCCCTCCCAGGTAATCCTTCTCGAACGAGAGGGCGGCGTAATGTCGTGTTTTGCCGCGGCCGGCCCGGTAATTGTACCGACGGGCCTCAAGCGTCAGGGACGATTTCCACTCTTCCTTGCGCCAATAGACGGTGTTCAGCTCCAGGGACTGACGGAGATAATCGTCCATCCGGGCTTCAAAATTGACTTGTTTCAGCTCCACCGCAGACGATATCCACCAGCGCGCCCTTTCGTTCGTTATGAGCGTCCGTTTCCAGACGTTCCGTATCCGGCGGCTGTTGTGTCCGGGGTAACTGCCCAGGTAATTTTTCCGTACGGCTTCTACGGTGAAATCCATGTCCGTCCGGGTATCGATGTCGTGATGGGTGGCGGCCTGGGCGGCCCAAAACCGGTAGTCGTAGTCGATGTCCCGCTCGCCGTCTTCCTTGGTGTCCTTTTGGCCCAGGTTCACTCTCAACTCGGCCCGCCGGATGAGGCGGCGTTCCATCCTGTAATCGGTTTTGGCCATGAATTCCGTCTTGGTTTTTTCCCGCAGGGCCCTCCGGTTTTCTTCGACGGTCGTCTTCAAGAAGGACAGCAGAGTCAAACGCGGACCCCACAGATGCCGGGATCCTTCGGCCTTGACGAAATAGGCGTTTTGGTCCTTCGACGGGGAATCCAGGTAATCGTACCGGTTGAGGCCGGCGGCCAATGTATACCGGTAACGATCCTCTACGGCTTGGGTGAAAAAGGGAGCGGCGGCCACCCGATTGTAGTCTCCGGGCGTCGAACGATCATACCGCTTGGTTTGATAGTCGAGGTCCATTCCCCAGCGGGACGCCTCGCGCTTGCCGGGCCGGGTGTCCAAGGACAGGTTGGCCTGGGTGTGGTTGATTTGATTGTTGTAGACGTTTTCGGTTTTGTAGTCTTTTTCGCCGCGAAAGGTGCTGAACCCGTAACGCGCGCGCGGCGTTTCATTTCTTTGGACCTTCAGGCGGGTGTTGCGATAAACATACTGGCTGTCGAAATCTTCTTCCTCAAAATCCTCCGCGGCGGACCGCCTCCCGGCGTCGACGGTAAAATCCACCCAGTTTCCCTCCGCAAAAACCGGGAGAGCGCTTCCCAAGGCAACCCAAACCGCCGACACAGCGGCTAGGCAAGTCGTCCGTGAAGTCATGGTTTATCTTTATAGCACATTTCCTCTTGCTGTCCATCACGCTCATTTTAGTCTATCAATTGACTACGGGGTTTCTCAACCGGGCGGCGCCCGTCGTTTTCGCGATGACCTTGGCAGCGAAATCCGTTCGATGTTATAATGAAAACAGCACTCCGCCCGCAACCGATTCACGAGAGGAGCCTCATGGAAGACAATGGCCGGCGTTCTGGAAACGCCGGACCGAAGGACGCTCCGGCCTGGAAAGAGCTTGTGGCCAAATACGAAACGCCAAGCACCGGGCGGGCCACTTGGCAAACCGTCAACACGCTCGTTCCCTATTTCGTCCTTTGGTGTCTCATGGACCGGAGCTTGGAGGCGTCTTCCTGGGTCACGTTCCCGCTCGTGATCCTGGCGGCGGGATTCCTGGTGCGAACGTTCGTCCTCTTTCATGATTGCGGGCACGGGTCCCTCTTCAAGTCGCGGAAAGCCAACGACGCCCTGGGATTCATCACGGGTGTGTTGACGTTCACGTGCTACCGGGATTGGCGACACCAACACGGCATCCACCACGCCACGGCAGGGAATTTGGACAAACGGGGCGCGGGCGACATCTACACGATGACGGTGCGGGAATACATGGAGGCGCCCCCCCGGGGGCGGTTCATGTACCGGTTGGCGCGCAACCCGTGGTTCCTCTTCATTTTGGCGCCCATCCTTATGTTCGCGTTCAGGCAGAGGTATCCCACGGCCCAGGCGGGTCGGCGGGAACACCGTGCCGTGCAGGCGACGAACCTGGCCATCCTGGTCATGGGCGCCGGAATGAGTTGGGCCTTCGGCGCGAGGGATTACCTCCTCCTTCAGACGGCGGTGCTGTGGCCGGCCGCCGCGACGGGAATGTGGCTGTTCTACATGCAGCACCAGTTCGAAGGCGTTTATTGGGAGCGCGCCGCCCGGTGGGATTTCGTCAAGGTGGCTTTTGAAGGAAGTTCCTATTATAAGCTCCCCAAAGTTCTGCAATGGTTCACCAGCAACATCGGGTTTCATCACATCCACCACCTCGGCCCTCGTATCCCAAATTACCGGCTGGAAGCCTGCCAAAAAGAAAACCCGGTGTTTGAAGCCGTGAAGCCCCTCACTCCGGCGGCCAGTTTGAAATGCCTCTCCTTGAGGCTATACGACGAGGAGTGCCGCCGGCTGGTGGGCTTCGCCCACGTCAATACGGTTCATCAGACCGGGAGAGGTTCGGAGAAACAGAAAAGAATGGGCGATGGATAAAGGAGGGTGGACCTGCCGAATCATCGGCAGGCCGCGTCTTCGGCCTTGTTCCTCGACTACTGATTTGATACCGTCAAGGAAGTTGGTCCTAATTCATATCACATCCGATGGAGGCAATATATGCCGCAGAAAACGAACTCAGCTTTCATGAAACCCGTGCAGCCCGATGCCGCTCTCGCCGCGATCGTGGGCGACAAACCCCTTCCCAGAACTGAGATCACCAAAAAGATTTGGGACTACATCAAGAAGAACGGCCTTCAAGACACAAAAAACAGGAGAAACATCAACGCCGATTCGCTTTTAACCCCCATCTTCGGCGGCAAAAAACAGGTCTCGATGTTCGAGATGACCAAACTGATCGCGGGCCACACAAGCTAACCCTCGTTCACCAAAATCATTTCAGAAACCTCACGGCGACAGGCACCTCCCCGGCTTTAAAACCGCGCGAGGCGCCTCCGCCGCCGGAGGAGCCCCCGCCGGCTCCCTGTCTTATTGATGATCTTCTTCCCGCCTCACGCGGCCTCCCGCTTCCCTCGGGTTTATTCTACCGCATAATCCTTTGAACGGACGGACCGGAATTTACGGCGATTCCCGCATGAGGGGTTTGATTTGAGCAAGGATGGCGGCGATAAGGTTTCCGGGCACGTCAAGGCGGGGTTGACGCGGCATGACAAACGGGTTGTTGCAGGTCAGAAAGTGCTAGACGGCATTTAAGATGCCTTCGAGCGTGTTTCGGATGTCTTCTTTTTCCTTCTCGGGCTTTACCCAGGCTTTGACGTAAGGCGCGAGCAGCTTGTAGCCTTCCCCCTTTTCATCGCCCAGATAGGTCTTGATGTTCTCACGGACCTCGTGCCCTAGAAAACGGTTCCAGGTGTCGTCGGAGGTTTCGAAAGAAGTGATGAAATCCAGCTTGATCGGCTTTCCGTTTGCCTTATGGATGAACTGCACGGGGATGGGTTCATTATTGTAGATGCGCTTCATCGCCAGGCCACTGTTTTTCAGGCGGTTGTAGAC
>JACQPF010000069.1 GCA_016207625.1 Elusimicrobiota bacterium
AGAAGGGCCGCCCCGCCTTCCAGGGCCCCCTTGAGCAAAAGCTCGTTGCCGGTGAAAATCTCGTAACCATCATCCTTCAGAAATCGTTTATCCATATGGCCTCCTCACGCGCTTCTTGATGCGGCCAAAAGCTCTTTAGCGTGCTTCAGGCTGATGGAACCTTCTTCCATCCGGTTCCCGGCGCTGCCGAACATGCGGGCAATTTCCGCGACGCGCTCCGGCTCGGACATTTTCTTGATCCGGGTGCGCGTCTGGTCGTTCTTGATTTCCTTGTTCACAGAAAAATGGGTTTGGGCGCAGGCCGCGATCGTGGCCAGGTGCGTGATGCAGATCACCTGATACGTCCGGCCCAGCCGCGCCAGCTTCTTGCCGACCGCCGCGCCCAGCACGCCGCCCACGCCGGCGTCCACTTCGTCGAAAATGAGGATCGGGACGTCGTCCGCCTTGGCCAGGACGGTCTTCAAGGCCAGCATCACGCGCGAAAGCTCTCCCCCTGAAGCGACGGCCGACAGGGGTTTTTCGTCTTCCCCCGGATTGGCCGAAAAAAGGAACCGCACGGCATCGGCTCCGGCCGCCGAATAGGCGCTGGGCTCAAGGACCGCCGCAAAGCGCGCCTGGGCCAGGCCGAGCTCACGAAATTCTTTTTCCACCGCCGCGGCCAGTTTCTTGGCGGCGGACTGGCGTCCCCGGCTGAGGTCCGAGCACCGGGCGGACAGATCCTTCTCCGCTTCGGCCAGCGTGCGGGCGAGGTCCAGGGTCCGTCCCTCAATGTTCTCCAGGTGGCGGAGCTCCCCTTCAATGCGCTTCTGATAGTCCACGGCCTCTTGCAACGTGGGGCCGTACTTCTTTTTCAGCCGGGCGATGAGGTCCAACCGGGTGAGGGATTCTTCCAGCCGCTCCGGGTCCACGTCCAAACGGTTCGCATAGGCTTCCATCTCGCGCGCGGACTCCTCAAGCCTCACCACGGCCTCTCGGATCATTTCCGAAACCGGCGCCAGGTCCGCCCCCAGGTTGAGGAGGGACTCCACGACTCGCTGCGTTTTCCGCGCCTTATCCACGGATGAGCCTTCATCGGCATAGAGATGGCCGTAGGCTTCCTGGGCCGAGGCCTTGAGGCGTTCCGCGTTCTTGAGCTGCGGCAGGAGGCGCTCCAGCTCCTCTTCTTCCCCCGGCTTGAGCTGCGCGGCCTGCAGTTCCTTCAGTTGGAACCGATAGAGGTCGATGCGCTGGGCCCGCTCCTGCTCGGAGAGGGAAAGGGCCTCTTGTTCGCTGACTAGGTCCCTCCACCGCGCGTAGGCCTCACCCGCCTTTTCCCTCAGTGGGGCGAGCGGCCCGAAGGCGTCCAAAAGGTCCCGCTGTTCGGTGGGTTTCAAAAGGAGCTGGTGTTCGTGCTGGGCGTGGGAGTAGAACATCAATTCGCCCAGGCTCGCCAATGTGGTCAAGCTGACGGGGCTGTCGTTCACGAAACAACGCGAACGGCCGCTCGCGTCCACCTCGCGCCGGAGGAGGACTTCGTCCTCGGCCTCGGACCCCAGGAGGTCCGCGTCCTTCAAGAATTGTTTGGCCCTCCGGGAAGAGAGGTTCAACCGGGCCGCCACCGAAAGCCGGGTCGCCCCTTTGCGGACCTGTTGGACGCTCGCTTTTTCGCCGGACAACAGGCCCAGGGCTTCAATGATGATGGTTTTCCCGGCGCCCGTTTCGCCGGTGAGGACGTTTAAGCCGGGGGAGAACTCCACCCGCATGTCTTCGATGAGCGCATAGTTTTTGATGCTTAATTCATTCAACATGATCTGGGATCATTCCCCCCATTTCAGCTTCTGCCGCAGAAGGGAGAAATACGGACTTTCCTTGTCGTTATAAATGTAAAACGCTTCCGGAGCGCGGCGGATTTTCACCGAGTCCCCCACATGGAGGCGGAAGCTCATCTGGCCGTCCAGCGAGAGGACCACTTTGTCCCCGCGCCGGCGCTCCTCCACGCGGACCTCCACCACGCTGCCCGAGGACAGGATGATGGGCCGCTGCGTCAAGCTGTGGGAGCAAATGGGCGTCAACAAGATCATGTCCGTCTCCGGCTCCACGATGGGCCCGGAAGCGGCCAAGGAATAGGCTGTGGACCCCGTCGGCGTGGAGAGGATGACGCCATCCCCCACATAGGTCCCCAGGTAATGACCGTTCACCGAGGCCGACAGACGGATCACCCGTGCCGTGGTGCTCACGCGGACGATGCAATCGTTCAACGCCAACTGGCCGCCGCCCCGGGGAGGCTTGACCCAAAGCATCATTCGTTTCGAGAGCGAAAGCTGCTCTCTGAGGAGATCATCCAATGTCTGATACGCCCGGGAATAATCCGTCGAGGCGAGGAAGCCCAGGCGGCCCAAGTTGATCCCCAAAACAGGCACTTTGAGAGGCGCCAGCTTGCGCGCCGCTTTCAGGAGAGTTCCGTCCCCTCCCAAAGCCACGGCGAAACTGGCTTTGGCGGCTTGGGCCGGGACTAAGATTCGGACCCCCTTCTTTCGAAACCAAGCCTTGACCTTGGGGACTTCCCGGCGGGCTTCCAGTTTCTCGGGATTATGGAAAATAACCACTGATTTCTGGGAATTGGGCATCAATAAAGGTTATTATACCATCATTATGCAGGCTTATTGAAGAAGAAAGAGGAAAGCCGGTTGGGAAAGCGGGCTCAGCCGATTTGGTGTTTGTGGACCATGTTTTCCCAAGCTTTCAGGATGTCGTGGTCCCACCACCCTCGTTCAACCTCTTCCCATAGGATACGGAACGCTTTTTCAGGAGAGAAAGCCTCTTTATAAGAACGCCGCGACGTGAGGGCGTCGTAAATGTCCACAACGTTCACGATGCGCACCAGGTCTGAAATATCTCCTTTTTTCAGTCCATCGGGGTATCCCGTGCCATCGAGCCTCTCATGGTGGTTCCGGATGATGGGGAGAACGTCCTTCATCCCCTTCAGCCGGCCGCAAATTTCGCAGCCGATGAGGGTGTGCTTGCGCATCATGTCCCATTCGTTCGCGTCCAGGGGGCCTTCTTTCTGGAGGACGGCGTCCGGGATGCCGAGCTTGCCGATGTCGTGCAAGATTCCCCCTTTCCGCAGGATCTCCACGGAGTTCGGGTCCAAACCGAGGTTCCTTCCCAAGGCCACCGCGTAACGGGCGACCCTGTCCGCATGGCCCATGGTATAGCGATCCTTGGCTTCGATCGTCCTGGCCAAAGTGAAGAGGACCACTTCGGCGTCTTCCAAGGCGTCCGTGAGGGACTTGATGCGCAGGAGGGACTTGATGCGGGTCAGGAGCTCAACGGGCTGGAGGGGTTTGGTGAGGAAATCGTCGCAGCCGGCTTCGAAAGCTCTTTGTTTTTCGTGATCGGGAGAAAGGCCCGTCAGCATGATGACGGGGAGGAGCTTCGTTTCGTTGTTCGACTTGATCTTCCGGCACACGTCCATGCCGCTCAAGCGGGGCATGTCGATGTCGAGGACGCAGAGGTCGGGATGGCTTTCCTGCAGCCGCTCCAGGGCCTCGTGGCCGTTGGCGGCGAAGACGACGGTGTAGCCTTGTTCCGTCAGCAGTGTTTCCAGGGTTTGCTGCGCGTTTCGATCGTCATCCGCGACCAAAATTGTGGCGCACGCCATCGGCTTCTGACTCATGGCATCGGAGTATATAAAATAATCATGTGAGGAGCAATGTGTGAAGTTACAAGCGACGTTCCGGCCACAATCTTTGATACAATGCCTGATCAATAAAAAATGGGCCCCTACAAGCCGATTCTAATCATTGTTCTTTTTACCGTCGCCGGCCTGCTGCCGTTCGTGGGGCGGCCTGTCTTTGTGGACGATCACGCCCACTTCAAAGAGGCCATAGATTTGGCGGCGCGGCCCGCTTCGCCCTACCGCATGGGCCGGGGCGAATTGGGCTGGGAAAAAGGCGCTCTCCCGACGGAATCGAACCCTCCCCTTTATTTTTATTTCATGGCCGCCGTCACGAAAATGGCCGGCCCAGAGACCTGGAAGGCCCACTTGGCGATGATGCCTTTCCACCTCCTGGCCCTCCTTTGCTTTTACCGGCTGGCGCGGCGATATGTGCGCCACGCGCTTTGGGCCACGTTGCTGTGGTTCACGGCGCCCCATTTCTGGCTCACCGCCAATTCCCTCCTGCTGGACGGCCTCCTGGCCCCCTTCATGTTGGCGGGCCTCGTGAGTTGGATCAAAGGTTGGGAAGAGGAGCGGCCGGCCTGGCTGGCGGCGGGAGCCTTGTTGTTGGGGATGGCCGCGCTGGTGAAGTACACCGGCATTCTCTCCTTGGCCGCGGCGGCGATTTGGACGATTTCCGAGGGCCGGAACAAGACCTCTTTCCGCTGGCTTTTTCTCCTTATCCCCGCCGTTCTTTTGACCGGTTGGATGTTCTGGACCCGGGCGCTGTACGGCGAATCCCATTTGCTCGCCACGGCCAAGGCCAGCGTCATGCTTCCGTCCATGGACCAGGTGATCTCCCTGATGACATTCTCCTCAGGGTCGACCACCGGCCTCCTTTTGGCCCTGTTGTGGTTCCTCACCGCCCGTCGTCGGATGGGCCTGGCGGTCCTGGGAGCGGCGCTGATGGGCGGCGCGGCTTTGGGATGGGGGATCCCCGTGGGCTTGCAGATTGGGTTCTGGATGGGAGCGTTCTTGCTTTGGCTCTTTTTCATTTATCCCGGGAAGGCGACACGAGGCTGGTCTTTTCTAATTCTTTGGGCCGGAGTGGGCCTGGCGGGATTGCTCGGCGCGCGCGGCTGGCTGTGCGCGCGCTATTTCGTGATCGTCGGCCCGACCTTGGTCCTTTTGACGGTGATGGGGTTGGAAAACAGGGCCTCCGCCTGGATGGAATCCAGGAATTTCCGCTGGACGGCCTTGGCGTTTCTAACGCTTTTGGGAGGGATGCTGGCCCTGGCCGATTCCGCCCGGGCCCGGGTGGATGTCGAAACAGCCCGTGCGGTGGAGGAGTGGGCGGGTCAAAATGGCGCGGGGACCACGGTCCACTACCCGTCGGCCCTGCTCTCAGGCTTGAGCCACTACCTGGACGAAAAAACCGGCCGCCCCCTGGACCCCGGCGCGCCGACACGGCCGGGCGACGTCATCGTCTTACCGGAACGGTCCTTGCCGAGAGCGTTTTTTCCACAAATCACGAACCCTTCGCTATTGGCCCGCTGGGAGTTCCGTACCTGGAACCCTCTTCGCACGCTGGATTCCCCCTCGCGCGCGGGGTTTTACGGCTCAATATGGGGACCCCTGCCTTTTTCTTTTTCCCTAGGACCGCTCGAGGTTTTTGATTTGATCGTCATCGGCTGACGGCAGAACCAAAAAAAGCGTGAACCTTTCCAAGGGGCTTCTCGAAATCGTGAAGGGAAGCGCGCCCCACACCGACGCGTAAAAACCGGCCGAGCCGTCGTTGTCCATCACCCTCAGGGGGAACCTGCTGGAGTAGTCATTAACGGAGAGGACGGCCAGACGGCCCGGCTCCGGGCGGAACCACCAGGGCGGCATGACGACGTGCCGCCGCAGGATCAAGTCCCCGGGCGCAAAAGTCGTGCCAGGAAAAGCCGTGAGCCAACCCTTTTCTTTCAGGTAATTCCCCGTGAACGTATCCCCTAAATAATAGCAACGCCTCGATGGCATGGGACTGCCCTTCAGTGATAAAGCATTCACATCGGCCACGATGCGACGGTTTGTTTCGGCTTGGGCGTAATCGGCCCAGGCCAGGCCGAGACTGAGAAGGAAAAAGGCCGCCCCCAGTCCTGTTTGCAGGCGGTTCAGTCGGGACGGCGCATGGCGGCAGGATTGCTGAAGGGCGCGGTAGGCCAGGAACATCACCGGCGGAAGCAGGGTCAAATAATAGCGCGCCCCCACCCAACCCATGACGAAAACCATCTGAAGCGTCCCCATTACCAGCCACGCCGCCAGGAACTTATCCGACGCGACCGGGGAATTTTTCAAGACGCGCGAGAGGCGCGTGAAAAACAGAAGGCTGCTCACCGCCAGCAGGGAAAAGAGCAGCGCTTGAAACACCGGGTAACCGCCATAGGGGCCGGCCAAGAAAAAGGCCAGGCCCGCCGCGCCGGCCATGCCGAACAGCGCGGGACGCTCTCCCCGGAGGACCCCGCCCCAGGAGATCAGGGGCGCGAGCGTGACGCCGGAAAAGAACGTCAGGAACACCAGCACGCGGGGCGCGCTCAAGGTTTGCATCACCCTTTTGGATGAAGCCGTCAAATGGGGCGCGCCGTAGGTGGCCACGTTCCACAGGCTCCAAAGACCCAACATGCCCAGCGGGATGAGCAAGAACAGGAGCGGAAAAGGGGATGCCATTCGCGGCACGGTTCCTTTTCGCGCTTCCAGGGACCACCAGAAGAGCGCGAGGAGGACCACGAACCCGCCAGTGTATTTCGTGAGGATGCTCAAGCCCATGAACAGGCCGGCGGCCGCGAGGAGGAGCGACGAGTTCCGGTCGAGCCCATCCATCCAGAACCAAAGAGCCCCGAGGAAAAAGAGCAGCATGGTGGGGTCGATCAGCAGGGAATAGGAGGAAAGCCAAAAGGCGGGGGTGAGGACGGACAGGACCGTGGCGGGGCCGGGCGGCACCAGGAACCTTTGCGCCAAGAGAAAGAGGAAGACCGCGCATAACCCCGCGACGAAGAGGCTCCCCAGGCGCGCCGCCCAAAGCCGTCCGCCTCCCAGCTTCAGGAAGAGCGCCATCCCGTAATGATGGAGGGGCGGATTCACCATGCGGGGGAGATGGCCCCGCTCCCAGCCGGCGTTGTCCACGCCGTCGTCGTCGGCC
>JACQPF010000071.1 GCA_016207625.1 Elusimicrobiota bacterium
AACGCCTGGAGCGCCGGGGCGAACGCCGGGAAGAGCATGGGGAGCACATGCAGGAGCAGGCCGACAAGATGCATCAAAAGGCCGACGAGCTGCGGGAGAAAGGCAATGAGAACGCGGCCGATCGTCTGGATCGCAACGCCGACCGGCGGGAACGCCACGGAGAGCGCGTGGAAAGACAAGGCGAGCGGATGCAGCGCCGGGGCGAACGCCGGGAAAAACGCGGTGAGCGCATGCAACGGCAAGGCGACCGCATGCAGAACCGCGGAGAGCATCACCAGGGCAAGTAAGGCTTGTTGAAACCCCTCAGAGTGGGAATCCTTTTGACGTCGGCCTTCGGCCTCGCGGCCGGAGGCCA
This sequence comes from Elusimicrobiota bacterium, assembly GCA_016207625.1. Taxonomy (GTDB): domain Bacteria; phylum Elusimicrobiota; class Elusimicrobia; order FEN-1173; family FEN-1173; genus JACQPF01. The sequence continues at coordinate 356 of JACQPF010000071.1, forward strand.
ACGTCTTTGGGCGGGAGCCCGGCTGGAGGCGAACGCGCTTTCAGGCGACGGCGGCTATCGGGAGAGATCCTTTTCCGCCGCCGTCCGGCTCCCCTGGGAAACGCCCGACGGCCGGAACGGCCCGGAACCCATCAGCCGGTTTGGGTTCCGGGGGGCGCGGACCGTCTACGGGTTGGAGGACGCCCCGGAAACCCGCACGACGGAAATCGGCGGAGGCCTGGAGTTTTTCGAGCGCGCTTCCCTCGATCTGGGCTTCTGGAACACGCCGGCGACTTCCGACCAACCCGGAGCTTACCAGGCGAACGGATGGAACGGGTCCTTTTCGGTTTGGGGGCCGGGATGGTTTCCGAACCTTCGCTTCGACCGGCCGAACAAAGACGGCCTCTTGGACAGTTCCATCAGCTTGTCCTGGGGGAAGACGGACCACGAGGAACGGTTTGAGCGGGTGATGCGCCGGGGCCGCCAGAACTACTGGGCGGTCCTCGAGGAGCGGTATGCCGGGCTCTCTCTGACGGAGACGTTTTGGGGGATCACTTCCCTCAGCCTTAATGGGGAGACCCATTCCTATGAGCAGGACATCGAGCGGTTGGCCCAGCGCCTGGAATTCCTTTCGCTCAACAACGTCTCGGCGGCGAACACATTGGAACTCCTGCAGGGGTTCGCCGATAAATCCTGGGGCGTGGGATTTGTCCAAGTCCTAAGGAGTTGGGGAGACCTCTCTTTGAGCTGGCAGCGGACCACCTACATCATCGGGATCTCGCCGCGCTCAGACCGCGCCAAACTGCAAACCACGGGCTACATCGGCCCCTATTTTTCCGTCACAGGCACGTATGAACAGTTCAAACCCAAAGGGCAAGAGAAAACAAACTACGCGGGCTTCGGCGTCGGAGTGAGTTTTTAGTCACAGCACGAACCGGTTCAGGAAGGGAAAAAACCTCGTCAATTCCGAGAACCGGTCGATGAAAATCAAAATCCCCACCCCCATTAACAGCAGTCCCGCCGCCACCTCGCCCCAGCGTATGAACCTCCTGTATTTCTCAAAGAACTTGAGGAAGCGGCCGACGCCGAAAGCCGTCAGGATGAAGGGGATGCCGATGCCCATGGAATAGATGAAGAGGAGGGACATCCCCTTCGTCAGGCTTCCTTCCGTGACGGACAGCGTGAGGAGCGAGGCCAGGATCGGCCCCACGCAAGGGGTCCATCCGAAGGCGAAAGCCATGCCCATGAGGAGAGCGCCCATCGTCCCCGGCTTGAACCGGGAGAGCGAGGCGCTTTTTTGGTAATACAGCCACTTGATCGGCAACACGCCCATGACGTGAAGGCCGAAGAGAACGATCAGCAGGCCCGCCGCCCTTTTCAGGAGGGGCATGTGCCCCGCCAGAGGGCTTCCCAACCCCGACGCGAAGGCCCCCAGCAAGGTGAAGACGATGGAGAAGCCGACGACGAACATGAGGGCGCTCACGACGGCTTTCCGCAAGACGAGATGGCGGTCCGTCGGGCCGGACAGCTCCTGGAAGGAAACGCCTGAAATCAGAGAAATGTAGCCGGGCACGAGCGGCAGGACGCAGGGGGAAAGAAAAGACACCAATCCGGCCACGAACGCGACGGCGAAATTGATTTGTTCCATGGCGTCACCCGAACGTGAACGTGTAGGCCCGGACGCCCGGGCGCTTGAACCGAAGTTCCAGGACGTGTTCCCCGTGAGCGGTGCGCGTGAAGTTGTAAAGCCGGGAATCCGAGATGCGGTCGTCGATTCCCCGGTTGGCGTCCGTCGCCGGTTTGCCGTCGACATAAACGTCGACGGGAACCTCTTGGCCGTTCTCCGTGTCGAGCACCATGTTCGCTTTATTGGACGTGTACCGGACGAGGATTTTTCCCTCCGGGGACATCAATCGGGCGAACTCCTTTTCGATCCGCCAATCGCCCACCAGATAGAACGTGTCCGCCTTGATGTCCTTGGGCTCAAGGAAGGTCTGGGTTTTCCCCCGGGAAACGCCCTCGCGGTTCCCGATCTTCGACAGCCGCTCGTACCCCAGGTAGATTTCCGGCGTGTGGGGTTTCGCGAGGTCCGCTCCCTCCCTGGGGGCGGTTCCTTCGGCGGCCGGGCCTTTCAGGCCGAGCAGCTCCCGGATCTTGCTTTCCATCTTGTCGTAGTTCCCTTCCCCGAACTGCTGGAACACCACGGATCCCGACGGGTCCGCCAAGTAATGGGCCGGCCAATAGCGGTTGGAATAGGCGCTCCACATCTTGTAGTCGTTGTCCATGGCGACGGGGAAGGGGAGGCGGTGCCGGTCGATGGCCGCTTGAACGTTTCGGGGATCTTTCTCGAACCGGAATTCCGGCGTGTGGATGCCGACGATCTCCAAACCCTTGTCATGGTATTTCTCATACCAGGACTTGACGTGAGGCATGGTGCGGATGCAGTTCACGCAGGAGTACGTCCAAAAATCGATCAGGACGACCCGGCCCTTGAGCTCTCCCCGTGTGAGGGGTTCTTGGGTGTTCAACCATTGGGTGATGCCCTCGAATTCCGGCATCTCCGCGCGGCGGGCCTGCAGCAAAGGCGGGCGAAGAAGCCCGGCCAGGAACAAGGGAATCCCAAAGAGCAAAAAAGGACGGCGCATACGGTCCTCCTATCAATTTGCGGCATTCTCTCTCATTCCCTATACGCGCCGAGAGCGGTTTTGGATTTGTCAGGGAAGGCGGAGTTCCACGATCAAAGGCAAATGGTCCGAGGCCACTTTATCGAGCTCCGTGTTGGGGACTTCGATGTTCAGCACTTCCACGCCGGGCAGGACATACACGTGGTCGATCCGGCCCAACGGGTAGCGGCCGAACCACGTGTTCAAGGGACGGTGGCTTTCCATCTCGCGTTGGGCGTCTTTCAGGCAGCGGCTCAGTTTCCGTTCCACCAGGGAGCCTGGCAGCGCGTTGAAATCCCCGCACAGGACGGCGGGGGCGCGGCAATCCGGATGCGCCAGCCAGCGGGGGCCGAGGAGTTCGTCCACTTGGATCGAGCGTTCCCTCCGGGAAAGGCTCAGGTGCGTGTTGATGACCTGCACGCTCAGGGCCGGATCGAGGGCGATCGAGACCCACAACGCGCCGCGCGGCTCAAGGAAAAGGCCGGGAGGAAGCCCCGGCAATGGCTCGGCGCGGACGAGCATCATGGGGGTGCGGCTGAAGATCGCGTCGCCGTACTGCTCCTCCTCCATCCGCATGGCGGGCAGGAAATGAAAGAGCATCTTCAGTTCCTGGGCGATGATGTGGGCTTGGTCGACATGGCCTGAGCGCGGGCGGCCCACGTCGAGCTCCTGCAGGGCCACCACGTCCACGGCATGCCGCGCGATCACGCGGGCGATGCGCTCGGGGAAATACTTTCCATCCATGCCCAAGCAGCTGTGGACGTTGTAGGTCATGAGGCGCAGCGTGTGGAATTTCTTTGGAGAAACGGGGGCCTCCGCGAAGGGTTCTTCGGGCGTCCGCTTCAAGAAGCGGAGGGCGGCCCGGTGGATGTCGGCGGGGCGCAGGTAGAGCCGGTTTCGCGCCGGAAGCGGCGCGTCCACGGGGAGGAGGGCGAAAGCGCCCGTTTCCTCCGTGCCCGGCCCGCCGTGACAGCCGTTTTCGACGGCAAGGCCGATGGGCCGCTGGTTCTTCCTCCAGCCGGAAATCACGAACACGCCCGCGGCGGGATGGTGGCAGAGGTCCAGGAGGTCCTGGCCCATCTCCTCGAGGAACGGATGGTTCGCCCCGAAGAGCCGGCGGAAATCGCTCGGAAGGTGATACTCTCCGTCCTCGGTGAACGCCCACGCCGTTCCAGGTTCGTCGGCGACGAACACGAGGGGGATCCGCGCTGTTTTCACGAGCTCGCGGGCCCAATGATGTTTCTTCTCGCAGGACAGCTCGCCGAGAAGATAGACGTACCCCAAAGGCCCCATGGACGTCACGGCGTAATGCGAATCGGCCAATTCGTCTTCCATGGGGGGCGTGGGCGGGATGAGTTTTCCGAGGGCGCTCATGCCCGGCAGATGGAGTCGGTACGGGTGGAATCGGCGATAGCGTCTTTTCCAACGGTGGGGGAAGACTTTTCCGTTGAAAAGGCTCTGCACCGCCTCCGGCAGCGTCCGCCCATATTTCGCCTGGTAGGGGATCGGATCTTCTTGGCCGTGATCGGAATAGACCCAGACATCGTAGGCCCGTCGGGAGGACCTTTGGGCCGCCCTCCAGATCTGCCCGATGGCGCGGTCGATGCCCGTGAGGGTCCAATGGGCATACCGTGAAGACGGCCCGCGGCGGTGCGATTGCTCGTCGTATCCGACGAGGTTTAGGTGGATGACGGGCAGCCCCCGGGCGACGTCGATTTTCACTCCCGCCGTGCTCAGGTCCCGGAGCAGGACGCAGACCCCCAAGCGGGTGAAAATATACCGCATCTCCTTGATGACGTCTTGGCCGGCCCAAACGCTGCGCAGGAAATCTCCCACGGCGTAAAGGAGTTCAAGGAAAAAATGAAAAACCAGACGAACGAGGGTGAAGGCGTTGGCCAAAACCAGCAAGGGCATGGCCAAGGGATGGGACGGCTCTTTCCACTCGCCCCAGCCCAAGTTGGCCATGCAGAAATGGGACTCCCTGGCTCCGCCGACGAAGATGTCGGAATAGGCGCTGCCGCCGTCCAAGAGCCCCGGTCGGCCGTCTTTCAGCCGGGCCTCAATGTCCGTCACCGTGTCCGGTTGAAACATCTTCACGACGTGTCCGGTCTTGGGGTTGACGAACCCGAACGCGGGCACCGCCCCTTTGACTCCGTAGAAGATCTCTCCTTGCACGGCGGGCGTGCTGGACGGCAATCCGGAGTAGAGAGAGTGAAGGTCGTACCGCTCATGGATCAGGAGCCCGGCCAGGAAAGGCATGGCTTTGTTTTGCAGAGCGCGCTGCAATTGATGGAGGGAGAGCCCGTCCACTTGGATCATCACCAGTCCGGGCTCCGTGGCGGTGTCGACGGATTCGGGCAAGCGCAGAAGGCGGGCCGCCCATTCGCTCAGGCTGGAGATCTGTTGAACCTTCCGGTAAACCGATTCGAGCCGGCCGATCATGGACCCTCCTGTGCCCTTATATTTTACAATTTGAAAAATGACAGGCAAAAAGCCATAATCCGGAAGGTATCGTCAAGCGCTTCAATTCAATGTAAAAGGATGCAAACGCCATGACCATCAAATACACGCTGAAAGAATCGGACATCCCACGCAAATGGTACAACTTGGCCGCGGACCTGCCCTCGGGCCTTCTGCCCCCTCTGGGGCCGGACGGCAAACCGGTCAACCCGGAGGCTTTGACGAAAGTTTTTCCGATGAACTTGATCGAGCAGGAAGTTTCCACCCAGCGCTGGATCGATGTCCCCGAGGAAATCCTCGAGCTCTTGTCGCGTTGGCGCCCCACGCCGCTCCACCGCGCCGTGTTCCTGGAGCGCGCGCTCCAAACGCCGGCGAAGATTTATTACAAAAACGAAAGCCTGTCCCCCGCCGGAAGCCATAAGCCGAACACCGCCGTGCCGCAGGCCTGGTACAACAAGAAGTTCGGCATCAAGCGCCTCACCACCGAGACCGGCGCGGGCCAGTGGGGGAGCGCTTTGTCCTTCGCTTGTTCCCTGGTCGGGCTGGAGTGCAAGGTGTTCATGGTCCGGATTTCTTTCGACCAAAAACCCTATCGAAAGTTCATGATGGAAGCCTGGGGCGGGAAATGCGTCCCCAGCCCTTCGCCGGAAACGCAGTTCGGGCGCAAGGTGCTGGCGGAAACCCCGAACACGCCGGGGAGCCTCGGCATCGCCATTTCCGAGGCCATCGAGGCCGCGGTCACCGATCCCACAGGGGAGACGCGCTATTCCCTGGGGTCCGTGTTGAACCACGTCATGCTGCACCAAACCGTCATCGGGCTGGAAGCGAAAAAGCAGATGGAGATG
>JACQPF010000072.1 GCA_016207625.1 Elusimicrobiota bacterium
AGACGGCTGTTCAGTTTTCACTACTCACTGTTCACTGCCCAACTCTTCCGCCCTCCACATGTCCCTTCGTCGCCCCCATATCATCTTGCTCATGGCCGATCACCTCCCTCCAGGTTCTTGATCTCCGAGGCTTTGAACCCCGCTTTCCGCACGGCCTGCCGGACCTGTTCGGCGGTTACCTCCGCGCCCGGCTTCAACGTCACCGCCGCGGTTCCCTCTCCCAGGTTGACTTTGGCCTCCTCGACGCCCCGCACCTTCTTGAGGTGCTTTTCCACGCCGTAGGCGCAGAAGGGGCAGGCCATGCCTTCGATCCTCATCTGCACCCGGCCCGTCAATCGCCCCTCGGTCGACGCAACCGGCGGAATATCCTGTTCGGCGGCCAGGAATGACGACGTTGAAAAAAAGATCATCAAGACCGCCATCAACGCAAACCCTTTTCGATTCTTCATGGCGAATCACCTCCTATTCCCCGGTCACTTGCAAAATCACAACGCGGCCCCGGGCGGAGTCCGCCACATGGACATGCCCCCGGGAATCCACGGCCACGCCCGTGGGCACGTTAAACCCCAAGGGGCGGCGGAACAACCTCTTCCAGAAAGAGCCCCAAATGTGGACGGCGCGTCCGTCCGGGTCCAGCTTTTGAATCCGGTGGTTGTAGGCGTCCGCCACCAGAAGATTCCCCGAGCCGTCCACCGCCACGTCCGTCGGGTAGTGGAGCCGGCCTTTCCCATGCCCGGGTCCCCCCACCGTCTTTACCCACCGCCACGTCCACCGGGTTTTCCAGGCGGGAGGCCTCCTCGTCGCCTCCGATGAATTCTCGCGCCGGCGTCCCGTCTGGATGGAACTTCTTTACTCGATGGCTCCGCGAATCGGCAACGTAGACGAAACCTTTCTCGTCCACGGCGATGCCCATGGACGCTTGGAATCCATCGCGGTCCGCTCCCCAGGCCTCAAGAAACCGGTAATGGCCGGAGGAAGCCTGAACCGCCCATACGGCCGCCAAGATGAGCAGGACCAAGACCAACCGGCGCATGAGGCACCTCTCGGCGGGCGGTGGAAGCCGCCCGCGGCGCTCATCTCTTGAGCGGGCAGCAGGGGGCCGAAGGATTCCCGCAACATTTCACGCCCGAAGTCCTGCCGTATACGAAAACGCCCGCCGCCAACACCGTCAGCAAGCTGAACATCGCAATGGTTCTCTTCATCGACATCACCTCCACGGTTTTTTTTCGGCAGATCGATTTATTTCCTGAATGGCCTTGGCCACGTTCCCCAAGCAGCAGGCGCCCTGGGGGTTTTTTCGCTCACAGTCGCAACGGCCTTCTTGGACGCCTTGTTTGATCCTTTCGGGGATGTCGGTCGTGCCCGCGCTTTTGAGATCCCGGCGGAGGTCTCCCCGCTTAAACCCGAAGCAATAGCAAACGTTCACCTCGTCGCCGGGGTCTTTGACGGTGACCGGGAACACGGTCTCATCCTTGCGGATGGTTTTCCCGGACCCGTTGAAATAGACCACCGGACAAGCTGGATTCTGGCAAAAGCCTGCCTCCTCCCCAAACCCGCTCCTTAAGGGCGCCGGCACATGGTGGTCCAATGTCAGGGCCGACACCCGGCGGCCGGGCCGGCCGCACTCCGGGCACGTCCGGGACGCCGTCGGGATTTTGCAGCAGGCTTCGTGGGTCTCGTCGGGCATAATCTCCCCCCTCAATTCTGGATTTCAGCCGTGTACGGGCCGGCGGCCTGGACCGCTTTCACCATGTCCTCGGCCGGGACAGAACCCGGCCGTAATTGGACGACCGCTTCCCCCCCGTCGAAGTCCACGGAAGCCGCTTTCACGCCGGGCACCTGTTTCAGGGACTTCTCGATGCTCGTGGCGCAGGCAGCGCAATGCATCCCGGATATCTTCAGACCCACGGTTTGAAGATCGGCGCTTGCGGTGACCCGTTGCCCGCTGAACAGGAAGCCGGGCAATTGCGGGAAGGCGGCCAGGCCCGCGGCGGCCACGGTGACGGCCCACAGGGCCGCTTTCATGGTTTTGCTGCCTGAACGAAGCTCGCACCGGCCGTCCGCGCAGGCCGTTTCCCGCTTGCGGTAGGTCCTATAAAAAGCGAATCCCAGGAAAACGGCCGTCAGCCCCAAAAAGAAGGGTCGATAGGGGGCCATGCCGGCGGCCAATCCCACGCCGCCCAGCCCCAGCGCCACCAGCACCAACGGCCCCAGGCAGCACACGGACGCCAAGGCCGCGGAAACCACAGCACCGATTCCCATCCATTTCTCTTTCATAGAAACATCCTCCCGATCACATGCCGCACGGGAGACCGCGCGCCATCGGCCACGCGGCCCCCGCTTCCGGCCGTTTCATTCAGCAGCCGCACCCCGGACCCATGGGTCATCACCTCCTTGAGACCTCAAGACTTCTCAAAATCGGACAGGGATCCGTCCTTCCCTTCTTCAGACAAGTCCGGATCAATTCCCCGAGGACCTTCTCGATGGACTTGAGACGTTTGATTTTGTCCTGAACATCCTCGAAGTGAGCCTCGGCCTTTTTCCGCACGTCTTCGCAACGATCCTTTTTTCCAACGCTTAAGCGAAGGAGCCGGTCCGTCTCTTTGAGCGTGAAACCCAGCTCCTGGGCGTTCTTGATGAACAGGATGCGGCGCACCGTATCCTCGCCATAGAGCCGATAGCCGGAATCCCGGCGGGCATCGGGCTTGATGAACCCGCGCCTCTCGTAATAGCGGACGGTCTGGATGTTCACTCCGGCCCGCTTCGCCACTTTTCCGATGGTCAAATGAGCGCCCATGATTGCCCCTCCTCCCCTATAGTTTAAACTATGTACCATAGTATAGAGTCAAGGGCCTATTTTGCAATCTAGAAATTCCCCCGCCACTGGGGAATTTCTATTCCGGTGGCGGATCCGATAGGCTCTTTCGGCACAATATTTGGTAAAATATCGGGCATTACTTCTACTCTGAAATCCTTATCATTCAATTTACCAAACAATCAACCGGTGGGCTCAAACTGCGGGATAACTCCTTATAAAAAACAGAGGACGTTTGGGGGCTTCCGATGTTGAAATTGGCTTTTTCTCACCGTATCCTTGCGTGGATCAATGAGCCCTTCCGGCGATATGGCCCGGCAATCCTTTTAACCATGCTCGCTTTTGCCGTGGCTTGGCTCGCCTTCCCCAACATAAAAAAAGTCTCATTCATCTTCATGACGGCCGTGTCCGCCAGCGCGTGGTATGGCGGCCTGGGGCCGGCGATGGCTTCAATGGTCCTGTCCTTGCTCGCCATCTTCTATCGATTCACTCCGCCTGCCGGGGATCTGCGCGTCCCTTTGCATGATATCGACCGCCTGGGTCTGTTCATCATACTGTCCATCGTCATGGGCCTTTGGGGGAATAAGCGGCGTCTTGGGCGCGAAGAGCTTGAGGCCCAGGTACGGGAACGCACGGTCCAACTCACGGCGCTGAACAAGGAGCTGGAAAAAGCCCGTGATCAGGCCTTGGAATCCAACCGCGTCAAATCTCAAATCCTTACCAACGTCAGCCATGAACTTCGCACACCACTCAACGGAATCGTTGGCTTAGCCCAATTGCTTCTGGACAGCTCCTTCACAAAAGACCAACGCGATTTCCTGCATACCATCCTTTCCTCCGCCGGGTCCCTGCAATCCGTCGTCGAAAATTTGCTGGACTTGTCCCACTTGGAGGCGGGGCGCATGACCCTGGGGCGGCGAGATTTCAACCTCCCGCGTTTATTCGAGGAAATATCCGAACAAGCGCGTCCCAAAGCGGAGGCGAAACGGATCGGCTGGCATTTTCAACGAGCGCCCGATGCGCCCGAGGTCGTCAACGGAGATCCCGAACGCCTCGCCCGCGTCGTCCGCATCCTGGTCGACAACGCGGTCAAGTTCACTCAGCGGGGCGAAGTCATTTTACAAACAGGGAAACTCCTGGAAAGCAAATCCACAGTAGAAATCCGCGTCGCGGTGGCGGACACCGGAGAGGGCATTCCCCTTGAGGCCGGGCAACACCTGTTTAAGCCCTTCATTCAGGCCGATCCCTCCCTGACGCGAAGGCATGGCGGCGCGGGGTTGGGACTTGCCATCGCGAAGTCGTTGGTGGACCTCATGGGCGGGCGAATCGGCTTCGAAAGCGAACCTGGCCGAGGATCCACTTTTTGGGTCGAAATCCCTCTCGCCAAGACGCCTGTCGACGCTCCCCGCATGAGATCCTTCATCTCCCCCGAAATATAGGCAATTTAGACAGGCCTGGTCCGCCTTCGGGGCATCGGAAAAAACAGTTTTGTATAATGATGTTTATGATCAAGACGGTCAGGGAGATTTCATCCCGAGTCTTAAAACATCGCTACGGCTTTACGCTCTTCGCCTACATCGTCGCGGCGGGGTTGACCGGCGTCGCCTGTGTGTTGTTCATGCGCGCTTTCGAGTTCATGGACGCCCATCGGTTGGATTTTTCCCGCGTGGGCTCGTCGTGCTGGTTGACCACACCGCTCATTTTTCTACTGTCGGCGGAAATGATCCGCCGTCTCGCCCCCTGCGCCGACGGGACGGGCATTCCTCAAGCCATTTTCGCGGCCCAAAATCTCACGCCGAATACGGAAAAAGGACTTCGCCCTCTCACCTCGCCCCTCACGTTGATCGTTAAAATCGCGGCGCTCCTCTTGGGTATCTGGGCCGGAGCCTCTTCGGGCCGGGAAGGCCCCAC
>JACQPF010000073.1 GCA_016207625.1 Elusimicrobiota bacterium
CGCGTCTTTCCCGGAGCCCACCAGGAGCCCGTCCACGTCCGTCAGGAGGAAAAGGAGTTTCGCCCCCATCTTCCCGGCGATCAGCGCCGCCAGGGAGTCGTTGTCGCCGAACTGGATCTCGTCGGTGGCGACGGTGTCGTTTTCGTTGATGATGGGAACGACGCCCCGCTCAACGAGGGCCGTGAGGGTGTTGCGGGCGTTGACGTAGCGCTCGCGGTCTTCCAGGTCCGCCCGGGTGACGAGCATCTGCGCCACGGTGACGCCGAAATGGGTGAAGGCGGTCTTGTAGGCTTCCATCAACGCCACCTGCCCCACGGCGGCCGCGGCCTGCTTGTCGCGCAAAACGGTGGGGCGCCTCGTCCAGCCGAAGGCGTCCATGCCGGCCCCGATGGCGCCCGAGGTGACCAGGATCACCGAATGGCCTTTTTTCTCCAGGGCGGAGAGCTCTTCCGCCATGGCGCGGATGCGCGAGCCGTTGAGCCCGCCTTCGGCGCGGCTCAAAGACGCCGTGCCGATCTTAACGACGAGAGTGACGTTCCGGTTCCGGTCTGTAGGTGAATTCATGGCTGCCGATGGCCACGCGGTCTCCCGTGGCGATGCCTCGCTTTTCCAGCTCTTTTTCCACGCCCATCTTGCGCAAGATTTTTTGCAGTCGCGCGAGGGCCTCGTCCTGGTCAAAGTGGGTGATGGAGACCAAGCGCTCCACCTTCTTTCCGCTCACGCGGAACAGGTTCCCCTCTCGCTCCACCTGGAAGTCCGGCTCGATCAGATAATCGGTGAGCTTGGGGACGAACAGCGGCGCCTCGGGCGCGTTGTCCAGCGCGCGGGCCACGGCTTTGAGCAGGGCGTCCAAGCCCTGGCCCGTCGCCGCCGAGACGGGGTAAATTTTTCCTTTTTTCACGCGCTTTTTAAAGGACGCCAACGCTTTTTCGGAATCCGTCAGGTCCATTTTCGTCGCCGCGAGGATTTGAGGTTTCCCCAAAAGAGTTTTGGAGTATTCGGCCAGTTCCTTGTTCAGGGCTTTGAAGTTCTCATAGGGCGTCTTGCCGTCGAAACCGCTCATGTCCACCAGGTGGATCAGGACGCGGGTCCTCTCGATGTGGCGGAGGAACTCGTCCCCCAGCCCGCGGCCCTCGTGAGCCCCTTCGATCAGCCCGGGGATGTCGGCCAGCACGAGCGAACGCTCCCCCGCGCGCGCCACGCCGAGGTTCGGCGTGAGCGTGGTGAAAGGGTAATCGGCGATTTTGGGATGAGCCTTCGAAACGCGCGAAAGCAGCGTGGACTTCCCCGCGTTCGGAAACCCCACCAGCCCCACGTCGGCCAAGAGCTTCAGCTCCAAGTCCAGCTCGAGGGATTCCCCGGCCTCGCCCTTTTCCGAAATATAGGGCGCGGTGTTGATGCTGGTCTTAAAGGAGGCGTTCCCCCGGCCGCCGCGCCCGCCTTTGGCCGCGAGAACGCGCTCGCCCGGGGTCTTCAGGTCGGCCAGGAGACGGCCCTCGCGGAACACCATGGTGCCCAGGGGCACCTTGATCGTCAGGTCTTCGCCGGAGCGGCCCGTCTTGTTGGAGCCTTGCCCGTTCACGCCGGGAGAGGCTTTGTAGTGGGGTTTGTAGGAGAGGTCATAAAGGGTGGTCATGTGGAAATCGGCTTCCAACCAAACGCTGCCGCCCTCGCCGCCGTTGCCGCCGTCGGGACCGCCCAGCTCCACATACTTCTCGCGCCGGAAACAAAGGCAGCCGTCCCCGCCTTTTCCGCCGCTGACGAAAATACGGGCTTTATCGATAAACATAAACGCAGAACAAGGACGACGCGGAATCACACCGCATAAGCCGAGCTCCTGCCTCCAAATTTGGTGAGTGAATGGGGAAAGGTTGAATCAGGCGGAAACGGGATAAACGCTCACGCGGCGGCGCCCGCCGACGCGGCCCGGAGTGCCCCGCATGAACTCGAAGCGGATCACGCCGCTGATTTTGGCGAACAGCGTGTCATCGGAGCCGATGCCCACGTTGCGGCCCGGGGCGATCCTGGTGCCCCGCTGGCGCACAATGATGGACCCCGCGGGAACCACTTCCCCGCCGTAGGCTTTAACGCCCAGCCTTTGGCCTTGCGAGTCGCGGCCGTTTGAGGATGAACCTTGCGATTTTGTATGTGCCATAGGAAATTCCTTTTACGCTCCCGCCTGGACCGATTTGATCAGCACTTCGGTCTGGGATTGGCGGTGCCCCTGCAGTTTTTGATAGCCCTTTTTGGAGCGTTTCTTAAAAACGAGCACTTTTTTCGCGCGGAATTGGCGCACCACTTCGCCCACCACTTCGGCGCCTGAGACCGTGGGCAGACCGGCTTGAATCTTATCCCCATCCTTTACGAAGAGGACGTCCGCGAAACGAATTTCTTCCCCGGGGTTCTGCTCCAGCTTTTCAATGTGGATGCGTTCCCCAGGAGACACCCGGTACTGTTTCCCACCGGTTCTGATAATGGCGTATGTATTGTTTTCCATGACTTTGTGAGTTTACCCGATTATTTAATAGAAGTCAAATACAAAACACAACCTCAGCCCTCCCATGCCTTCCACAGGCGGGTTGAGGAAACATATTTCACAATCAAATGTATTATATCAAAATAGACAGAAAAAACAAAGCGATTAAATTAGGTCCAAAGTCGCGAGGCGCCTGCAAGGAGGCGTTCAAAAACGGCGGGACCCAACTCCGGGGAGAAATCCAACGGCTTCGATGAATTTCGCAGCGCGTTCCGAACTCCTTCGGGAAATGAGGAGAAGTCCCCCCAAATCAGGATTCGCCAGGTTCTTTCCAAAAGCCGGTATAATTGGGTGTTGTGGGCTTTCCCGTCATGCACGAGGAGCGTGAGCCCGGCTTTTTTCGCGGCTTCGAAAAACGGGGCCGCCTCGGCCTTGGTGATGAGCAGAAGCGCCTGGCCCTGAAAGGCCGGTTTTTCAAGGACGGGAGACGTCAAGGCTTTCGCGAAAAGGCGGAGAGCGCTTTCCCGCTCTTCGTTCGTTTGAGCGAAGGCGTCCCGTTCCCGGGCGAGGGACAAGCGAGCCGCCTCGAATTCGTTCAAGGTTTTCGTGAATTGGGCTTTGTCGTGCTCAAGTTCTTTGATGTGTTTTTCCTGCTGTTTTAAAGCGGATTCGGCGCCACGGAGCTTCTCCAAATGGGTTTCCAATTCCTTCGCGCGCAATTCCAATTGCTTGAAAGTTTGATCCGCGGCGGCGCGCGCGTGGGCCAGTTTTTGGTTTTCCTCGCGAGCTTGACGCAGATCGGTTTCCAAGGCCCCGCATTTTCTCTTTTCCTCTTCCGCCTGGCGCTGCCATCGGTCGCGTTCGGTGAAGGCTTGCTCCGCCTCGGTTTGGATTCTGGCCATTTCCTCGTTGCGTGTCAGGCTGGGCAGGGACCAAATTTTTTCCTGTTCGGCCGTCCGGTTTCTCGCGGCGGCCTCGAGGATTTCCGACAACTTGCCTTCCTTGGAAGTCACTTCTTTTAAAATATTCAGCGCCACCTGCCGGAAAGCTCCGTTTTGGGACAGAACGAACAGCCAGATCCCGACGGGGAAGCCGAACCGCTCAATCGCCGGCCAGGGATCGCGGCGCAACGCGTCCGCTTTAATCAGGCGGAAAGCGCCGTCCTCTTTCTGGCGGCTCTGCATCCAAAGGGAGGTCACCCGGAACCGGAACGGAGGCTCCTTGTCGTAGCGTTTCTTGAGGAGTTTCACGCCCTCGGCGCGCGGCACATGTTCGGACCGGTAGCCTTTGATCTTCAAGGCCGCGACCGTCTCAATCACCAGGTCGTGAAACGTTTTGGGCGGCAGGTCTTCCAAAAGCCAATCGATGAGTGGATCCGGCACCGGCGGAAGCCCCGGCGCGGGCCCGCCCGGGCCTTTGAACTGGATGCGCAGGCCGGACGCGTCGATCTGTGGGTTGGATATGTTGACGGGGAAATTCTGCACGCGCCGCAACGCTTCCAGGTGGGCCTGGATCTTTTTAATCGGATCAAGCGGGTCCTGTACCATCAAAACAAGATTAGCATTTCTGACGTTTTTATTGCACCTATGAAAAATTGATATACTAGCGGAGTCGTCGACCCTCCGGGTCGCCGCTGTCCTCGCAGCGCTGCGGAGAGGGCTAGGGACATCTTTATGA
>JACQPF010000077.1 GCA_016207625.1 Elusimicrobiota bacterium
GATCCTGGTGGAGGTGGACCGGGGGCGGATCGAGGCCTCCAACATCTCCCTTTCCTCCGTCGTGGACTCCCTCCGCGACACGAACCTCAATTACCCCGCCGGGACCACGCAGGGCAAATTTTACGAGTATCTCGTCCGCACGATGGGCGAATTCAAGAACATCGGCGAGATCGGCCGCACCGTCATCAAAGTGGAAAAGCCGCCCGAATATGACATGCCGCAGAGGGGCTTGGAGGCCACGCGCTCGAGCCAGATCCGGGATGAGCGCCTCGTGCACCTCGACGTCGTGGCGGTGGTGAAGGACGCGTTTAAGGAAAAGTCCAGCTACTCCCGCCACAACGGGCGTGAAAACATTTCGGTCTCCATTCAAAAACAGGCGGACGCCAACACCATCACGACGGCCAAGCGCGTGAAAGCGGCCGTGGAGGAGCTTCGCAACAGCCTTCCCAAAGCCATGAACCTCGAGCTGGTGTACGACGAATCCGGCTTCATTCAGCAAGCCGTCAACGGCGTGACCAACGACGGGTTGACGGGCGCGGCGCTGGCTTTCTTCGTGCTCTATTTCTTCCTCAAGAGCTGGAGCATGGCCATCATCGTGGCCATGGCGATCCCGGCGTCGACGTTGATCACCTTCAGCGGGATGTATTTCAACCACATCTCCATCAACATGCTGTCCTTGGCGGGGCTCGGGCTCGGCATCGGCAACATGGTGGACAACTCCATCGTTGTGGCGGAGAACATCGCCCGGCACCAGACGGAATTGGGGAAAACCCCCGATCAGGCGGCCATCGACGGAACGGAAGAGGTGGCGGCTTCCATGGTGACCTCCAGCTTGACCAACGTGGCCGTGCTGCTGCCCCTCCTCTTCGCTAAAGGCGTGGCTCAACTGATTTTCAGAGACATGTTTTTCATCGTGACCTGCGCGTCTTTCGCGTCGGTTTTCATATCCATCACGCTGGTGCCTCTCATGACGGGACACCCGATCTCCCTGCCGTTCCTCTCGCGCTTTTTTGGAAAAAAACCTGCGTCCGGGGAAGGGGAAGAGGTCCCGGCGGTTTCAGCCGAAGGCCTGCCCGCGGGGGCCATGGGCGGAGAATCGCAGAGCGCGGACTCGCCCGGCCTTTTTCGCCGGATCCTCCGGGGGTTCTTGGGGGGGCTTTCCGACCAAGCGTTGGAAACGGCGACGGTGAAATACCGCGATATGCTGGCCTGGGTGCTGAACAACACCGGGAAGACTGTCGTGATCCTCGTCATCGCGACCCTTTTAAGTTTCGCCCTGCTGGGGATCCAGGACAAAGTTTTCATGCCGAAGTTCGACCAGGGGCAGTTCATCCTGAAAGTGCACATGCCCGTCGGAACCCGGCTGGACGTGACCAACCGCGTCTCGGAAAAAGTTGAGCGCATCCTCAAGGACGTTTCGGCCCTCAAGGACGTGACCGTCAACGTGGGGTCCAGCAATTCGGAATCCGTGGACGCCTTGGGGGCTCACCAGGCGCAGGCGATCATCAACATCAACCGGGAAATCCGGTCGACGGAAGATTTTATTTCCGACTTGAAACAGCGCCTTGAGAAACAGGATTTGGAAGGCGCGGAGGTGCAGTACATCCTTCAGGACAGCGTCCTCGCCTCCGTTTTTGAAACGGCGGCTCCCATCGTCGTGGAGGTTAAGGGGCCGGACATGGTGACCCTGAAAAAACTTTCGGAAGACATCATGCACGACATATCCACGGTCCCCGGCATCTACGGGGTGAAGACAAGCCTGGCGCTCCCTTCCGCGGAGACGCGGGTGGAGATCGACAAAGTGCGCTCCTCGGGCTATCAGCTTTCCGTGGCGGACATCGCGCGCACCGCCCTCATCGGCATCAAAGGTTATGTCGCCACCACCTACAAGGAAGCGGGCCAGGAGGTGGATGTGCGCGTCCAACTCCGGCCGGAAGACCGTGGCGATATCGACGCCATCCGCCGGCTGGCGGTGAGGGCGCCCAGCGGGGTGATGGTCCCGCTCTCCGAGATCGCTTCCCTCTACACGGCGCGCGGTCCCAGCGAAATCAAGCACATGGACCAGCAGAGATCGGTACTGGTGTCCGCCAACATCATGAAACGATCCACGAGCGACGTGATCCGGGACGTCACGAAAAAATTGACGCCCTACCAAAACTTGACCGACTACAACATCGTCATGAGCGGTGAAAGCCAGCAGATCCAGGAATCTTTCGGAGGACTCGTGGTCGCCATGGTGCTGGCCGTCCTGCTGATCTACATGATCATGGCGGCGGAATTCGAGTCCCTTTGGAACCCTTTCATTATCATGTTCACCATCCCGCTTTCCATCGTCGGCGTCGCTTTGAGCCTGGCGATGACGGGCACGCCGGTGAGCGCTCCGGTCATCCTCGGCACCATCCTCTTGGCCGGAAGCGTGGTCAACTACGGGATCGTCTTAATCGATTTCATGAACCAGTTGCGCACGCAAGGCACGGACCTTTGGACGACGGTGATCCACGGCTGCTCCACGCGTTTAAGGCCCGTCTTCATGTCGGGGCTCACGACGGTCCTGGCGGTTTTCCCATTGGCCCTCGGACTGTCCGAAGGCTCGGAACTGTCATCCCCCATGGCCGTCGTGACCTTCGGCGGGCTCGGCATCTCCGTCCTCTTGAGCCTGTTCGTGATCCCCTTGCTTTACTACCATTCCGCGCTTTGGATGAGCCGCGGAAAGGAAGAGGAGATCGCGGAGGTCCAGGAAGAGCAGTCGCCGCCGGCCGCATAACCCCCCATGAGCCTCCCTCGAACGGCTGTCCGTCGGCCGATCACCACGGCCATGGTTTATCTGGCCCTCAGCTTGATCGGTATTTTTGCCCTTTTCAAATTGCCGGTGGACCTGATGCCCAACGCCGGCGCCGGATCCTTAACGGTTTTCATCGGCATCCGGGGCGGCCTCCCGCCTGAAGACATCGAAACCATGGTGACCAAGGTGGTGGAAGAGGCCGTGGCCACCACGCAGCACTTAAGGAGCGTCATGTCGGTCTCCCGGAAGGACCGAGCGGTGACCACGCTCATCTTCGAGCCCGGGACCGATGTCAGCTTTGCCGCGCTTGAGGTGCAGGAACGCCTCGCCAAAATCAAGAACAAGCTTCCCAAGGACATCGAAAAGCCCATCGTCGCCCATTATTCCGAAAACGATTACCCCATCATCATCCTGTCGTTGACCAGCGAGAAATACTCTCCCGAGCAGCTCCGGGAGATGGTGGACAACAACCTCAAACCGATGCTCACCCGGGTGAACGGGGTGGCCAACATTGAGGTGGGCGGCGGGCGGGAGCGGAAAATCCTCGTGGAGTTCGACCAGTCCCGGCTGGACGCCTACCAATTGCCCATCCGCCAGATCATCAACCAGATCGGCGTCAACAACCTCAACCTCCTCACGGGCAAAGTGGACAAGAGCCGCGATTCCTATTTCGTTCGAGCCATGGGTCAGTACGCGACGATCGACGACATCAAGAAGCTGACGGTGACGGTGACGAAGGAGGGCTCGCGCATCCGCCTGGAAGACATCGCGGAGGTGCGCGATTTCTACATGGAGGCCCAAAGCTACGCCCGGCTCAACAAAAAACCCACGGTGTCCGTTTACGTGCAAAAGGAGTCAAACACCAACACCATCCGTGTGGCGGCGAAGGTGAAAGAGGTGATCGAGAAGTTCAAGACGGAGATGATGGACCCGGAAGTGAGCCTCATGACGGTGACGGACCAGTCCATTTTCATCAAAGACGCCATCGACAACGTCAAAGACAATTTGACGACGGGGATCGTGCTCACGGGCCTCATCATCTTCCTGTTCTTGAAGGAATGGAAGCACACCCTGGTGGTCATGCTGACGGTGCCGACGTCGGTCCTCATCACGTTCGGCCTGATGTTCCTTTCCAAGATTTCCCTGAACGTGATGACCTTGTCGGCGTTGGCCCTCGGCATCGGAATGGTGGTGGATTCGGGGACCGTCGTTCTCGAAAACATCCTGGAGAAAAAGAGACACGCTTTGAAGAACAACCCGCAAGCCGACGTCAAAGACGTCACGATCGAAGCCACCGAGGAGCTCTATGTGTCTTTGATCGCCTCCACGTTGACGATCGTGGTGGTTTTCCTGCCGATCGTGTTCATCAACAAGCAAGTGAAAATCCTTTATTCGGGTTTGGCGTATACGATCACCTACTCGATGATCACGGCCCTTTTTGTGGCCATCACCTTGGTCCCCATCCTCGCATCGCGGATCGGCCTGCCGACCCATTCGGGCTATTTGACTCCCGGGGCGAAGGAGCGCCTCCGCGGGTTCTTCGCGCAGATGCCCTGTCCGCCGTCACGGATCTTGAGATGGTTTCCCAAAACGTGGGATGTTTGGAATCCCGCGCCCGCCGAAGACGTGACCGGCGCTGAAGATCGGCCGACGGAGGGGATCGCGGAGACCTCCGTCCTGTCGGGCGAATCTCCCGAAGGGGCGCCGGGGAGCGAGTCCCCCGGCGAGACGCCGCCGGAAGCAGGCGCGGAGCCGGAAGGATTTTTCTCGACGTTGAAGGGGTTATGGACCCGGCAGTTCCTGCCGTTCCTGAAAAAAACAGTTTATGGGCTCCGGCATCATCCGCGGCGGACTTTCATCCATTGGTGCGCTCTCTCGATGCGCTACCAGTTCTATGTGTTCTCGGCCATGATGGCCGTGACGGCGCTTTGTATTTTCATGTACGTTTTCTTGCTGGAAAAGGATTTCCTTGGCACGACGGAGCAAAACGAGTTCATCATCTTCGTGGAGTTGCCGGCGGGGGCCAAGCTGGACATATCCGACCAGGTGGTGAGCGAAGTGGAAAAAATTCTCTCCGATACGCCGGAGATCGCCAAAGTGGTGAAGACGGCTGCGGCGAGGGTGGAAGGCTGGTCGTCGAAAGTGTATGTGACGCTTCTTCCCCAAGTGGAAAGGGCCCGGTCCGTTCAGGACATCATCACCGATCTCCGTCCGAAAGTGGCTGAGATCGGTGCCGTCTACGATACGTTCATCTACTTCTCAGAACCCGAGAGTTCCAAAGAGTTCCTCATCGACGTTTTCGGGCACGATTACGAAAAATTGCGCGAACTGGCTTCCGCCGTGGCCGGCCGGCTGCAGAACGTGAAAGGGCTGGCCGACATTAAACTGCGGTACAAGCCCGGCCGCCCGGAAGTGCAAATCCTGATCGACAAGGACCGCGCGGCCCTTTTCGGTTTCACCGTGAAAGACATCGCGGAGACGCTTCACGCCCAGATCCGCGGCCTGCGGGCGACCTACTTCTACACGGCCAACGAGCAAATTGAGACGGTGGCCCGCCTGCAGGAAAAGAGCCGAAAGACATTGGAGGATCTGCATTTCCTCACCCTGATCGCGAACGACGGGACCGTGGTGCCTTTGGAGCAGGTGGCGACGTTCGA
>JACQPF010000088.1 GCA_016207625.1 Elusimicrobiota bacterium
CCTTCGCCACGCGCTCGTCGCACACCACCCGCTCGGCGTTCAGCGCGTCGGCCACTTTCTCCAGCAGGGGCATGGCCTTGGCCGTATCGGTCCGCGAGACGGTGAAGGAGATGTCGTTGTGCCCGTCCTTCGGCGCGGACTGGATGATCATGTCCACGTTCACGCCGGCGTCCGCCAGGCGGCCGAAGATCTTCGCGGCCACGCCGGGGCGATCCGGCACGTGCATGATGGTCACCTTCGACTGGTTCCGATCAAAAGCCACTCCGGAAACGACTACGTCTTCCATACGGGAAACCTCCGCCGTGATCATTGTGCCCACGTCGTCCGTGAACGAGGACCGCACGTGAATCGGCACGAGAAATTTCTTCCCCACCTCGATGGAGCGGGCCTGCATCACCTGCGCGCCGGCCCCCGCCATTTCCAGCATCTCATCATATGAAATTCGGTCGATCTTGCGCGCCTCCGCCACGATGCGCGGGTCCGTGGTGTATACGCCCTTCACGTCGGTGAAGATCTCGCAGACGTCCGCCTTGAGCGCCGCCGCCAAGGCCACGGCCGTGAGGTCGGACCCGCCGCGCCCGAGCGTGGCGATGTCCTTGCGGGCGTTCAAGCCCTGGAACCCGGCCACGATGACGATCCGGCCTTTGGCCAATTCCGCCCGGAGCTTCGTCGGCTGGATGCGCGTGATGCGCGCGCGGGTGTGCGACAGGTCCGCGAAAATGCCGGCTTGCGGCCCGGTGAGCGACACGGCGTCCATACCGTGGTGGTTGATCGCCATGGAGAGGAGCGCGATGGACACCTGCTCGCCCGTGGCGAGGAGCATGTCCATTTCGCGGTCATGGGGTTTGTCGGTGACGCCTTTGGCGAGGGTGATCAGGTCGTCCGTCATGTCACCGGGAGCGGACACCACGACCACGACCCGGTCGCCCGCCTTGCGCCGCGCCATCACGCGGCTCGCCACGTTCTTGATCCGGTCGGCGTCCGCGACGGAAGTCCCGCCGAACTTCATCACCACCAATTTGGAAGGCCGCGAACTCTTTTTCATGATCCGTTCCTTTTCATGTTCATGGGCTTCAAATGAGTCACATAGGCGCCGCGGGGGCTCATGTCCAAATCGAGCCAGAGGGACGAAATGTCGTGCTTCCGGAACGCCTCGCACATCGCCTCCCCGATGCGGCGGGCGCTCTTCTCCGGCGACAGGGCCAAGACGCTTGGACCCGCGCCGGACAGGGCCACGCCCCAGGCGCCCGCGTCCCGCGCCGCGAGGACCACGTCATCGAAACCGGGCACAAGCCTCTTCCGATAGGGCTGGTGAAGGCGGTCTTCCATCGCCTTCGAAAGTAACTCATATCGCCGATGTTGTAAAGCGCTTAAAAAAAGCGCCACGCGCGAGCAATTGAAAACGGCGTCCTGCCGGGACAGCGTGGCCGGCAAGGCCTCGCGGGATACGTTCGTGGAAAGCTCAAAGGACGGGACGCAGATCACCGCGCGTATCCCTCGAAAAAGCTTTTTATCCCCCCAGGACACGCATTCCACTTTCCCCATCGCGACGGTGGACACGCACAATCCGCCCGCCAGGGCCGGAGCCACGTTGTCGGAGTGGCCCTCTTCCTCGACCGCGAGGCTCAACAGGTCATTGAAAGACAACGGCTCGCCCAGCCCCGCGTTCAGCGCCACGGCGCCGCCCACGATGGCCGCCGCCGAAGATCCCATCCCCCGGGACAGGGGGATCCGGTTCACCATTCGGATCCGCAGCGCCTTGATCTTAAGGCCGGCCTTGTCCATCACGCGGCAGGCCGCGCGATAAACCAAATTGCTCTTGTTGAGGGGGAGTTGGTCGGCCCCTTCGCCTTCCACCTGCAAAGACAGCGGGGGAAGGAGGTCCGAATCCCACGCGCTCATCTCCACCTCATTATAGTGGTTCAAGGCCAGGCCGAGGACGTCGAACCCCGCCCCCAGGTTGGCCGAGGTGGCCGGCACCTTCACTTTCACTTCAAAGAGCGGCGATGGAGACGGATAACGCTTCACGCAGGCATGACTCCCGCGGCGACGTGGGCCTTGTGCTCCTCCAGGATCTTCTGCGCGTCCTGGGTGATCCGCATGGAGCAGAACTTCGGGCCGCACATGGAACAGAAACGGGCTTCCTTGTATCCTTCTTCGGGCAGCGTGGAGTCGTGCTTGGCCCGGGCTCCTTCGGGGTCCAGCGAAAGGGCGAACTGATCCGCCCAGCGGAATTCGAACCGCGCCTTGGAAAGCGCGTCGTCCCGGTCCCGCGCTCCGGGGCGGCCCCGCGCGATATCGGCGGCATGGGCGGCGATCTTATAGGCGACGCAGCCTTGGCGCACGTCCTCCGCGTTCGGCAGGGACAAATGCTCCGCGGGCGTCACGTAGCACAACAGCGACGCGCCGGCCCAGCCGATGAGCGCCGCGCCGATGGCCGAAGTGATGTGGTCATAGCCCGGGGCGATGTCCGTCACGAGGGGCCCCAGCGTGTAGAACGGCGCTTCATGGCACCACTTCTGCTGGACCTCGGCGTTCATCTTGATCAAGTGCATCGGAACGTGGCCCGGGCCCTCGATCATCACCTGCACGTCGTGTTTCCAGGCCTTCAGGGTCAGCTCGCCGAGGACCTTGAGCTCGGCGAACTGCGCTTCGTCGTTGGCGTCGTGGAGGCTGCCGGGCCGGAGCCCGTCGCCCAAGGAAAACGCCACATCATATCGCTTGAAAATTTCGCAGATTTCCTCGAAATGCGTGTAGAGGAAATTTTCCTGCCCGTGGGCCGCCATCCACTGGGCCATGAGGGCTCCGCCCCGGGACACGATCCCGGTGATTCGCCCGGACGTCAGAGGGATATGGTCCTTCAGCACGCCCGCGTGGATGGTCATGTAGTCCACGCCCTGCCTGGCCTGTTTTTCAATTTCGTCCAGCATGAGGCGCGGAGTCACGTCCTCGGGACGGCCCGCCTGTAAAAGCGCTCCGTAAATGGGAACCGTGCCCACCGGGACCGTGCTGTGCTTGATGACGGCCTCGCGGGTCTCGTCCAGGGACTTTCCCGTGGACAGGTCCATGACGGTGTCGGCGCCGTAATTCACGGCCACGTCCACCTTGAGCACCTCTTCCTCCAGGCAGGACGTCGTGGCGGAGTTGCCCAGGTTGGCGTTGATTTTGCAGGTGAAATTCGTGCCGATCACGATGGGCTGAAGCCGGTGCTTGACGTGGTTGATGTTCGCCGGAATGATGGCTCGGCCGCGGGCCACTTCGGACCGGACGAACTCTGGATCGACTTTCTCCTTTTCGGCCGTGATCCGCATCTCCGGGGTGATTTCCCCCGCCTTGGCCCGATGCATTTGAGTCACGTTCAAACCGTTCGCGCTAAATCCTTGGCTCATGGATCCTCCTTATTTTCTCTTTCATCGTCCGCGCCGCCGCGGCGATGTCCGGAGCGCCGCAGACGGCCCGCACCGCGGCCACTCGCTCCGCTCCGGCCGCGATCACCGTCTCCACGTTGGAAACGTCCACTCCGCCGATGGCCACGAAAGGGATCCTCAAAAGCGAAGCGTATTGCTTCACGAGCTCCAAACCCACCGGCGGATAATCCGGCTTGGTGGGCGTGGCGAAAAGCGGCCCGCAGCTCACGTAGTCCGCACCGTCGCCCTGGGCCTGAAAAGCCTGCGCCAGGGAGTGCGTGGAACAGCCCACGATCTTGCGGTGGCCCAGGATCTGCCGCACGGCCCGGACGGGCAGGTCGTCCTGCCCCACATGCGCGCCGTCGATGTCCGCGGCGAAAGCCACGTCCACCCGGTCGTTCAAAACAAAGAGGGTCCCGGTTTGATCACAAATCGCTTGCAGGTCCCGGCACAAGCGGACAAGCGCCCGGGTTTCCATGGCCTTATCCCGCAACTGAACGACGTCGGCTCCCCCCTCGCAAGCCGCCTTCACCATGGCCCGGTAATGGTCTTCCGGGGAAACCGACCCCCCTTCGCTGGGAGGCACGGTGATGCCATAGAGGTGCACATCAGAAAAATCGTAGAAACGTTTCCTCATTTTTTTACGACGGCTTTCTCCAACGCGTACATTTTAAAACGCATCGCCTTAAAATCCGCCGCGGCCTCCGGCGAAATCACCTTTCCGTATTCCTCCAGGACTCGCAAAGCTTCCTCGGCCCTCCGAAAGTTGGCCGCCGCAAGGCCTCCCCAATCGCGCCTTTTCCCCTCCGGCATGGTCCGTCCCGGATCCTTCACGCTCTCCCGGGAGCTCACCAGCCGGGGATAGGCGGCCCTCGTCACTTCATCCAAGCG
The DNA here is from genome assembly GCA_016207625.1 of Elusimicrobiota bacterium. Classification (GTDB taxonomy): domain Bacteria; phylum Elusimicrobiota; class Elusimicrobia; order FEN-1173; family FEN-1173; genus JACQPF01. The sequence goes on from JACQPF010000088.1 coordinate 4,299, forward strand.
ATGGCGCACCCGGCGCAAAGAACGAAACAGCGTGTGGGAATCCCACACATACCGCGCCGTGTCTTCCAAAACCCGCAACCCCTCGCGGGCCCGGTTCAAATTCGCGTCGAGCACGCGAAAGACATGGCGCTGATTCATTGCTACCGCCATCTTCCCCTGAATTTCTTTAAAATTGACTCGATCGTTCCCGTGGTGGAACGGCCGGGGACCAAGGGGACGCGCACGATCTTTTTCACGAGCCCGCGGCCCACGATTTGATCTTTCGCCCAATCGCCGCCCTTCACGAGGACGTCCGGCCGAAGCGCCCGGATCGCCTCCAACGGCGTCTCCTCTTCAAAACTCGTCACGAAATCGACAGGCTTCAATGCGGACATCAGTTCGGCGCGTTCCCGGAGGGGCAACAAGGGCCGTCGCGGGCCCTTGAGCCGGCGGACGGACCCGTCCGAGTTCAGCGCCACCACCAGGATGTCGCCCTGTTTCCGGGCGTATTCCAACACGCGCAAATGGCCGACGTGCAAGAGGTCAAAACATCCGTTGGTGAACACGACCCGTTTGCCGCGCCTTAATTTCTGAAGCGCGCGGGACAAGGACGCAGGAGAAAGGAAAATCCTCCTGGTTTTCATTTCCGCTTGGAAGGGAACAGCTCCTCTTCCACAAGAGCGCAAAGGGCGTGCAAAATGGCGAGGTGGCCTTCCTGAACGCGTGAGGTGCGGCGGGCGGGGACGCGCAGGCAGACGTCCGCCAGCCGGGCGAGTTTTCCCCCGTCCTGCCCGGTCCAGGCGATGACGGTGGCCCCCTGCTTTTGCGATTCCTTCACCGCCTCGATGACGTTGGCGGAGTTGCCCGAGGTGGAAATGGCCACCACCACGTCACCCCGCTTCACGAACCCTTGCAGCTGACGGACGAACACTTGGCTGTAGTCGTAATCGTTGGCGATGGCCGTCAACGTGGAGGTGTTGGTGGTCAGGGCCACGGCCGGAAGGCCGGGGCGGTCTTTCTCGAACCGGCCGGAGAGCTCCGCCGTCAAGTGCTGGGCGTCGGCGGCCGAACCGCCGTTTCCAAAAGCGATGACCTTGTTTTTCTTCTTCAAGCAGCGGATGAGGGCCTGGGCGGCGCGCTCGATCTTCGGCGCCTCTTGCGCCAGCTCTTGAAGCGTTCGGCTGGATTCTTGGAGGGAGGCGATGATCGCCCGCCGCAAGGAACCGTTGGATTTATTGAATGTCGTCATTGCGTTGCCATCAAACAGCCGCGTGCAGGGCGAGATGCTTCTCGATGAAATCGGTTCGGACGTCCCCGCGGCGGAACGCCTCGTTGGCCAAGACCTCCCGGTGAAAGGGGATGGTGGTCTTCACGCCCTCGACCACGAACTCATTGAGGGCCCGCTGCATGCGGCGGATCGTTTGATCGCGGCCGTCGTTCTTGTCCGTGCGGGTGAGGACGATGAGCTTGGCCAGCAAGCTGTCATAGAACGTGGGGACGACGTAGCCCGGGTAGATGTGCGTGTCCAAGCGCACCCCCGGACCGCCGGGGAAAATGAGGTGGGTGATCTTTCCCGGGGACGGCATGAACCCGTTGGCCGGGTCTTCGGCGTTGATGCGGCACTCCATGGCGTGCCCCCGGATTTGGATGTCGTCGGTTTCGAAAGGAAGCTCTTCCCCCGCGGCCGTTTTGATCTGCTCTTTGATGAGGTCGACGCCCGTCACCATCTCCGAGACGGGGTGCTCCACCTGGATGCGGGTGTTCATCTCCATGAAATAGAAATCGTCCCGCTTTTCCTCGTAAAGGAACTCGACGGTTCCCACCGTGCTGTATTTCACGGCCCGGGCGGCCTTCCGGGCGGCCTTGCCGATCTTGGCGCGCAATTTGTCATCGATGCAGGAGGAGGGCGACTCCTCGATCAGTTTCTGGTGGCGGCGCTGGACGGAACAGTCCCGCTCCGGCAGGCTCACCACGTTGCCGTGAACGTCCGCCAGAATCTGAACTTCGATGTGCCGGGGCGACTCGATGTAGCGCTCCAAATACACGTCCCCGATTCCGAAGGCGGCCTTCGCCTCGGTTTGAGCGGTGACGATGGCGTCTTTGAGGAAGCTTTCGTCTTTCACCACGCGCATGCCTTTTCCGCCGCCGCCCGCTTTGGCTTTCACGATCAAAGGGAAACCGATCTTTTTCGTCAGCTTGGCCAATTTCGGGTCGTCCGGGTCCACGCAGCCGTCGGAGCCCGGGATGACCGGCACGCCGTAATCCTCCATGATGCGGCGCGCCTCGGCCTTGTCGCCCATCTTGCGGATGGCCTCTTTGGAAGGGCCGATGAAGGTGATGTGGCACGACTCGCAGACTTCGGCGAAGTGCGTGTTC
>JACQPF010000089.1 GCA_016207625.1 Elusimicrobiota bacterium
ATCGAGGACAGCCACTACACGCGGGCGGTCGAGGCCGATTCGGAGCTCGGCATACGCATCACATCAATTACAAAAGACACGTCCATCGAAGAGATAAAAGCTGGAGAAACCGGCATCTACGTGTTCGACTATCGAACTTCACAAGAGCTCTTGTTGGCCGACTCCAAGGCCTATGAGGGCGCCTTCTCGGCGCACGTGGTGGACGAAATCCACGCCGCCGTGGCCTCCAACCCCATGATCAAGGGATCGGAGGCGAACGCGTTCGAGAAAAAGACCCGAAGCGAGCAGACCGAATATTACGAAACGGAAATCAGGCCCCGGGAGGCGATTTATGACGCGCTGGCCGGCGAGTTCAGGCCCCATGAAAACGCCATCTCCACGGAACGTCAACAATTTGCCTTCAAGGAAGAGGTGTTGAAGAAAGCGTATGCCGAGCTGACTAAGGCAGGGAAGTTGAACGGAATGACCTATGAAACCTTTGAAAGGCTCGCGCAGGTCCTGGCCAAAGCCATGAACATGACCAAAGGCAAGGACTACTTCATCCGGAACGTTGAGGAAGAGAACGGGATACTCCGTTACGACGTGGCTGACGACAAGGGATACAAGATGGAAGACACGGTTTTTGGCGATCCTGAGTTGGCGGGCTTTGTCGTCATGCGGGAAGCGAAAGACCGCACCGGAAATGCCGCTTTGAATTCCGATTGGAGGATGGTGGAGAGCGTTGGCAACAATTTGATCCGCGGCAAGACGGAGGAGGTCACGATGCTCCAGGTCTTGGAAGCCCTGGGGATGAAAAAAGGCGTCTACGCCAGCGGCACTTTAGAGGGTGTAAGAGATACGATGGAAAAGATGGGCGTTGAAAAGCGCGAATTGGATCCCGAAGTCCCCCTGGAATATGTGGAGTCGCGGGAACAATTGGCGTTCGTCAAGAGTCAGGCGGAACGCGAGAGGGACCCGAACAGGAACACTTTTGAGGTCTCCGAGAAAACGGACATCATTCGGGTGTTCGAAAAAATTGCCGAGTTGAATGCGGGCCTCCCGGAGGGGAGCCGAATTACCCAAGTGGCTGTCACTAGCCGAAACGGCAATGAACTGGTCAAGATCCAAAAAGCCATCGAAGCGAAAATCGCGGAACTGGAAGGAAAGTCGAACCGTTCCTCCGCCGAAAACGCTTTATTGGGAACACTCAAAAGCTTCAAGGATGGCATGCATGTAGTGGACTTGATGAATGAGAAGAAGGCCGCGGATGACCTGAAGGCAATCAAGGGAGAAATCAAAGAAGATCCTCAGAAAAGCCGGCTGATCATCAGCAAAGGCATTGGAGAAGGCAGCAACATCTTCGCGGACGCTGTGATGGTGGGCCACCGGGCGGTAGTGATCAAGTTGGACCTTTCACCCGCGAACGTCACGCTTCAAACGCTCAAACGCGTCAATGCTCCCGGCCGTGCGGACGGACTTTTCGGAAAAATCTTGAATTTGGAGGCGATAAAAGGCGACCTCACGACACAGGAGTATGGGATGCTGAGCCTATCCGTGAAGCGATACAACTTGCTCGTGGAAATGCTTGAAATGGTGAAAACCCCTCAAGAGAAGCAACGAATCCAGGAACAAATCCAAGAGGTCAAAGGGGAAATCAGCCGGCAGATCGTCGAAATTGAATCGAGATGGATGTCGGAGATCGACCAAAGACAGGCCCAACAGGCGGCGAAAACGTTGGCCGTCAGCACCCGGCGGACTGGCTATGAAACCGCGGAGATCAACCAAAAAGCCAGGGAATTCTTCGGGAACATCCCGGAACTGGCGTCATGGGGTTCCGGCCTCCGTTCGCCGCCCTTCAGGGCGTTCTCTGAACGGCTCCGCGCTCTGGGCATTCCCCAAGGACAAATCGATGGATTCGAGACCTATCTTAGAGATAACGGCTGCCTTTTTCAGCAAGGAAATCAATCTTATCTCACCTCCGCCGGTTACGCCACGGCCGTACTCTTCGTCAGCGCCGCGTTTTCGATTTCGCAGCTTGATCACGACGGTTTATCCAATTTGAACAGCCTTCTCGACCGACCGGTTGGGGAGGGGAATTTTACCGCTGCGTTCGAAACTGTGTCGGTCCTTGTGAAAAGCAAGGTGATTTTGCTTAACAACCGTTTCCGGGGCATTGACGCTTTCCTCGCCCTGGCGAACGCGGTCGTCGCGGCCAACAAATCTTTGCCCGAGGGGAAGAAGATTACCGCCCAGCAGGCGCGGCAATTTATGCGCAAATCCGACCCGCAGGCGGAGCTGGCCAAGTTCGTCGCCGGCGTCATCGGAGGGTTGTCGAAAGAAAGCCGCGCCCCGCTGGCCTTCTTCAAAAAATTCCATGAAGCCCGCGAGAGGTTGGCCGAGGCCAGGCGCGGTTTCGCTGAGATTTCTCTCACCAATCGTAAATTCGTTCAAAAACGAGAGGAACTGGCCGTCAAGGTGCGCGACTTCAAAGAAGCTTCTTTCTTGGGGAAATTTAAGGCGGCGTTCGCCGTGGCGGGCGCGGGATTGTCCCTGGTGATGGCGGACCGCCGCGCTCTGCCCGCCATGTGGCGGTTGAGCCGTGCCGAAAAAGCGTTTGACGCCCTGCAAAATCCCGCCATCAACACGATCGGAGCGACGGATCAAGACGTTGCCCAAATCACCGCGTTCCTGCAGCCCGACATCGCGCCGCAGAAGGTCTTGGAGCTTTATGGCCGTCTCAAGGAGGCTGTGGGCCCGGAGAACTTCGGGCGCCTCCTAAGCCGCCTGCGTGTGAACGATTTGGCGGGGATGGCCCGGACGGGCGCGATCGATTTGACACTCGTGACGGACCGTTTGACGGCGCGCCCGGTGGCCCCCGCGCTGAAGTGGGCGGCCATCCTGGCGCTGCCGGTCACGATTGTGGCGTTGAAATTCATTGTTGTCGCCGCCCTCGGAACGAGCATCGCGATGGCCCTTGCCTCCCTTTTAACCCTTTCAGCTCTTCCCGAACAGGCCGCACAAAAGGCCCAGACAGCAGCCGTCTTGCAATCTCGGAAGGCCAAACTAATCGCCGGAGGTGTGGTTTTGGCGGTCCTCGCCGCCGTCGTCTATTTTGCCGGGCCCCTCGCGCTCATCAACCTTGTGGGGTTAGCCGCGGCTTTCGGTAAGAAGCATGTCCTCGCCTCCTCCAAACTCAGCGAAAGGCTCGGGATCCGTGAAAAAGGAGAGGGAGATTTCTTCGCGTTGGCTGATTCGCTTAAAGCGGAACAAACCGCCGTTCGAGGACGGGTGAAGGTGGCGAGGTTGATGGAATTGGCCGTTGGGAATTACAAAGTTGTTTCATCGATTTATCCCAAATGGAAGGAAATGGCGGCGAGGTTTGACGAAGTCCGCGAAATGGACAAAAAACATGGCACCCGTTTCGCGAGAGCCATCACCGTTGAGGACCTGCAATATTATGAGAAAGCGGGAAAGTTTGACGCCAAACTCTTCTTAACGGATCTCATGGAGGAGGCGGAAAGAGACCCCGAGAATGCCCAGGCGGTGGAGATGGCGCAAGAGGCCGAAGGAGTGCTCGGAAGCGTCGAGGGTTTTCGCACGACGATCCGAAAGAGAAGGTTTGGTTTAACGACAACGCCGGTCGTTATCCCTCGAACAACGCCCGTCGGGATCCATCCCTTTTCGCAAAAAGACCAGGATGAAATGGGGTCTGAGACGGAGCGAAAAAGGGCGGTCCGGGGCTACGCGGTGAAAGACCGGCGAAGATATCTCGACGACGCGATGCAACAGGCCGAAGAGGAAGCGCGGACCATGTCTTCACGTGACCGGATGGCCCGCTTGCGGGCCATCGCCTACGGGGCCGGCGAGGAAGACGCCCGCTCCCGAGATCAGAGAGCGGAAGCCGAGGAAAGAGCCCGCCAAGAAAGGGAGCGCGACCGGATTTCGGATGTTCGCCAAATGTCCGGGGTTTCCGCCGAACAATTGGAAGTCGTTCAACGGCAATCAAGGGAAGCCTCCGCCGTTGAGAAGAGTCGAAGGAAACCATTTATCATTCGTGATGAGATGATGCCCTACCGGGAGGCGAGCGTCGAGGCGCATGAGGAATCGCTGAAGAAGAAATCGCGCGATCACTTGGCGGACCTTCGATCGGCGTCCGGCCTATCCGCAGATGACTTGGATGGGATAAATCAACGCGCCAAGGTGGCTTCGGCTGACGAGGAAAGGAAAGAGCAGCCTTTGTCAGTTCTCGACAAGCGGAGCGGAAATACGACTGCGAAAATTCAACAAGTCGCGTCTCCTCCAATGAAAAGACTGTCGATGAGCGGTAAACTCAAGAGCGTGGGTGCCGGAATTGGTCTCGATTCCGATGGGAGTGCTGTTCAACGAGTGAATGGCGCTTCCGGAATTGGTGTCAATCCTGAACCGGCGGTCAACGCAAATGATACTCAAGAGGAAGAACGCGGCACAACCAAGTCGATCTTCGGCATGAAATGGGGCCTGCATCTATGGTTCGCACCGGCGGCGGAGCCTCTGTTCCAGCTTCCCATGCTCTTGCCCCTCATGTTCGGGTGGGCGTTGCCTTTCGCGTCGATTGTCCTTTTAGTGATCGGCCTGGCGGCGCTTCAGACGGTGATTTTCGCCTATGCCCATACGGAAAAAGTGCTGCTGAACGGCGTTGATCCAAACCTGAGCATGGCTGAGAAGGCGCGGATCGTTAAGGAGAGGCGGATCCAAATTGCAAAAGCCGGGCTTGTTTTCGCGTTGGTGACGGCCATCCCCACGGTGATCTTTGGGTTCAGCACGGAGAGCCTCATCGGCGGATGGCTCTTGAATTCCGTGGTGCACTTCGCGCACAACGCGGCCGTGACGATGCCGGGGCTGATGCCCACCATCCGAAGATTGCTCCCGAAGAACGCGACCGCGGCCTCGATCCTAAATGTGGATGTGACGGAAGGCGTTTCGCTCCCTGGGGCGATGGGCCGGTGGGCGAATGGCGCGGGGCAAGCGGCGGTGGATGTTGCGGCCGATCTGCGGGTCAGCGCCGTCGGCATGGAAACGGAGGAAATGGCGAGGGCTTTGGACGAATTCATGAGAGATCCCCAAAACGTCGAGAGGCTGGAAAGGATGTCGGAGGGGAACATGGAAACGCCCCTCATGGCCCACTTCCGTTTCGATCCAAAGAGCCGGAGAATGGCGCCTTCCTTCTCGCCGCTTCGTGGGAACATCGTGAAACGCGAGAGCGTGGGGCGGCATGTGTACGGCCTTCGGTTCGGGATGGACCACTCGGCCACCGCTTGGCAAGACGCCGTGGAGGTCTTCCCGGATGCCTTTGACGGCATGGACGCCAAATACGCGGTGCCCGTCCATTTCCACAACGGAGAAACCAGGCCCTCCTTGAGCGACGTGCAGTACCTCAACTTGCCGAGGGGCATTGTGGTCAATAAGAAGGGGGAATGGACTTTATATCAACTGGAACGGGCGAAGGATTCCAATGACGAAAAATACTGGAACGTGGCCACCTACACGAAAACCGAAGGCCAACCCGCACCGGTCGTGGAGCGCACGGAATTCCGAAAGCTCTACGCCGAAGCCATGGCCCGGGGAGAAAGCATCCCGATGCGTTTCGGAGCCGGAAAAGTGGACATGCCTTTCTTCGCCCAGGTGTTGAAAGGGCTGAATGAAAAAGAGGATCTGCCGGAAATCCTCAGGATGATGGGTATCGGTTTGGATGAGCTGGACCGGCTGGATGCGGAGATCCGCCGGGAAGTGCGGTTGCAAACGGCGCAGGAGCTTCCGGCCTATGTCCGGGTGGCGGTTCAGAGGGCCTACTACCTCAAACAGGGCATGATACCGCCGGACTACATCGTTCAGTCTCAAGCCAACCAAGTCATGGAGAAGTTGGACCTGACGTGGCTGGCGGTCAATCCAGAGAGTGTGAAAGCGAGCAAAAGCGATCTGGATGCCGCGGTCCGGGAACGCCTGCCGGGCTTCTTTGAGGCCATGAAGAGTCCCGCCGTCCAGCAAGCCATCCGCGCGGAGATTTCTTCGGCAAACACCGCGAAGCAGGACGCGCTTCTGGCCGCGGCGGGTGATGCCGATCGCTTCGCCGGTCTCAGCGAGGAAGACCAATCCACGCTCCTGGAGGCCGTCGCCAAGGGAGTTCTCCTGCCCAAGCTGAACGATTATGTGAACATCAAAGTTGAAAAAGATGACGAATCCGCCCCAACTCTTGAGGAGCGGATCACCGTCAAGATGACGAAGGACGATTTGGAAGGGGGAGCGGAGTCCCAATTGACATCGGAAGAAGTGCAAGTGGTGAGGGGCCGGAGGACGGTGAGGCTGCGCACCCACAACATCGTTTTGCGGGCGCTGGACAAGGCCATCCCCGTCGAGCAGGCCTATCTCAACCTGTTGACGGCCCTGGCGCACGAAGCCGCCCATCAAGTGCGTTTGAGCGTGCAGGGATCCATCGGCATGGAGGCTGAAGGCGCGGACGCCGAACTCGTGACGGACGTCCTCATGAAAAAAGCCTTGGGTGATACGGAACTCAGCCTGCTCAGCTTGAACAGCGAGCGCCAGTTCCTGAGCTACCTGCTGGACGGGTTCTTGCGGGAGCGGAACGTGCTCCAACTTCTGAATCTGCGACGGTTGATCGAGGGCCTCTTCCACGGCATCGAAGGGACCACCGGGGAGATCCGTTCCGCGTTGCTGAAACGTTTGTTCGACGGGCGCACGAACCTGGTGAGCTTCGCCGGGCGGCTGGCTTATCGAATCAGGGACGGGTTTGCCGATAAAGACATCAAGGGCCTGGACCGGCCGGTGGTCCTCCTCGTCAACGCCAAGGCGTTGGTGGACGAGAAAGGCCGCCTGAAAGAACAGGTGTTGATGCTCCTGGACGACAAGCTGGGGGCGGACTCCAAACGCCTGATCCACTTGGGCGTGGTGGATATATCACGCATCGAAGACCACGTCAAAGAAGCCTTCCAAGACGCCGCGAAATATCCCAGCCTGGCCGCGGCTTTGAGAGAGGGACGGATCTTCTTCGCCGACAAGACCAATTACTACTACGCGTTCATCCAAAAAGACGGCAAGATCAACGTGCAGCAGCTCCTTTACATCTTGATGGATGAGTTCAATATCAGGGAGTATAAAGAAGTCGGTGTGAGCATCATCACGAACAGCGCCGGCCTCTGGAACAACGAAGTCAAGATCCACGACAAACTCATCCAGGTGGTGGTCACGTTGCTGGAGGGCGTGCCCCTGGCGGACGTGATCGACAAAGCCCTCAATTATCCGCCTTTGACCATTATTGACGTGCAGGCGTAATGGTTACGAGTCTGTTAAATCCCATTTACATATAATTTACTTTAAGTTTTCCACAGTTTTACGAGAAATTAAGGCGGATTTTGCGTAAATAGAGTATATTTGGAGTGCGATGGACAACATGAGCCGGACACGACGTTTGCTCGCCATGCTCACAACGCGCGCGCGGAATTTCATTAGCCGTCCCCTCCCGCACACGCCCTCTCTAGAGAAATATCTCCCCACGACAATCCTGATCAAGAGAACCCTTTCGCTGACGATGGCGATCGTGGTTTTCTATTCCCAAGCGGTGTGCGCCGGAGCGGGAACCGTTCCGCAGATTTCGTTGAATCTGGGCTGGTTCCAGAAATCCCAGACTTTGGTAGAGCGCTTGAACCGCTGGACGGAAGGCGGCAAAAACACGCTCTCTTACATTTTCCATGGGAGCCAGCGGGAGGACATGGACAAAATCATGGGTCCTGGAGCCACCCCGGAAACCCTTCAGAAACAGCAGGATCGGCAGAAGGCCCGGATGGACATCCAACAGCAGAACCAACTGAACAAGGGCCTTCAACTCCCCGCCATCCAGAAGCAGCCGGGCCAGCAAGGCCCCGAGCAGACTTTGAAAGACATCAAGCTCTTGGAAGAAGCGCTGCCCGGCGACCAGATCACGGAGGCGATCCAAAAAGAGATCCAGCAGATGCGGGCGAAGATGAAGAGCCTGGCGGCGGAGGGTGTGGAGTTCAAGTATCAGCCGGCGAGGAACTTCGACGGATCCTTGAAAGTGACGTTCTTCAAGGGGGGCCAGGCGAGCCGGATCGAGAACGACAAACGGCAGAACGCCCACGGCCAGACCATCGTGACCAACACCCGGGACATGACGTATGACGACGGGGACTTGCTGACATCGATGACGGTGGAAACGATTGATCCCAAAGGCGAGAAGACGGTGACGACCCGGAGCTTCGAATATGAGGAGGGGGCGAAGTTCTACAAGCCGGAGACCCAGAAAGTGGAGAAGCTTAAAGAGGAAACGGTGACCGCGACGGGCGAAAAGAAGACCATGGAACGGGAGGGGATGGAATACGATAAAAAAGGGAACGTGACCGAATTTAAAGAAACAACGAAAGAGGAGAACGGCAAAGAGACGGTGAGGTGGTGGTGGGGCGCGGAGTATGACGACAATAAAAACATCTCATCGTATAAAGAACTGAGCCGCACGAACGGGGTGGATACGTTTACGA
>JACQPF010000083.1 GCA_016207625.1 Elusimicrobiota bacterium
AGCATGCGGTCAAAACCCGTGCAGATCAGGCGGTCCACCCAAGGGAGCCCCGCGGGAGACGCCATGTCCCAATCCACCACCCCGGACACCTCTCCCCGTTTGTCCCACAAGATGTTGGCGATCTTGTAGTCGCCGTGGACGCACGTGAGCCGGACCGGGACCCCGAACAACGCTCCCCGCAGTTCCCGCAGGGTGGAACGCAAAGCATCCACCGGTACTTCACCGAGGAATCCGGACAGCTCCTCCGCGGGCCCCGCGAAAAGGCGGCGGAAGAGTTCGTCGTTCATCCGCGCGCTCGCCTCCGTCGCGGATTGGAACCGGCGCAGCGCGTCCAGGGCCTTGCCCGTCAAACGTCTTCTTTCCGCCGGCGCGATCTTCAAATAGTCCGCAGGGGTCCCGTCCAGCCTCGTTTCCGCGTAATATTTCCGGCCCTGGAACTCGCCGAACCCCGCGCACCGCGGCACGTCGAAGGGCAGCGGGCGGCCTTCGAGCATTTTCAACGAGAGATAATTGTTCCGGCAACGAGGCTCGTACGTTTCGTCCAACGGAACGCGGAGGATGGCCGTCCCGGTCTCGATCCGATAGACGCCTCCCGAGCCCATGTACAGGGCCTCGCCGCCGCGCCCGTTTCCGCAACCATGCCGCGACAGCGCCGAAACGAACGGTTCGTGCCTTTGCGCCCCGCGGCGGCGCACGATGAGCGCGAAAGACCGCCTCGACAAGAGAGCCTGGAGCGGCAGGAGCCTGTTCCTCCATCCCGAGCCGCTCTTCCGGACGCGCTCAATGCAATAGAGGCCCGGGCCGGCGGCATCGTCTTTCATATGCAGAAGCTCCAGCTCCTGCTCGGAGAAATGCTTCAAAACCGCGTAGAGCGACGGTCCCCGCCGGGACCGAGGGCGGAAAAAATCGATGATCTTCCGTTTCCTAAAACTGATGAAGAGCCCTCCGTCCGGCGAGAGGACCCTCAACAGTTCGTCGAATGACGTCTTCACGCTCTCCCCGCGGGCCAGGCGATCCGGGTCGTGGACCGCCACGCAATGGAAATGAGCGTCCGGAAACGGGAGGCGCGCCGGATCCTTGGCCACAACGCCTTCGACCCGGTTCAACCCGAGGCTCAGCGCCCGACGGGCCGTGGCCTGGGCCTGGGCCTCGTCCGGGCTCAGGCAAAAGACATCGGAAACCGCGTAGGCCGCCGCCAGGGCGTGCTCCTGGTGATCCCGGTCGATGGAGAGCAGCCGGCTCTTCGGCTTCAGGTCCATGAAGAACGTCCAACCGCCGGCCCGGAACAAATCCGCAGGAATCGCGGCTTCCCCGGCACCGGCGGCCCTCGCCGCTCCCGGTTTGGCCGCCGTTTTGTACAGCGCCTCCGAGTAAAGACCTTCAAGTTTCCGGGCTTCGATGCGGATGTCATGGTTCCGCTCCACATGGCGCCGTCCGTCGAGGCCGAAGGGCGCGCGGACGCCGGGGTTTTTCATGAAGAACGCGATGTGCCGCGCCAGCGATTCCGGGTCCCGTTCCGGGGACAGGAGCGCGCTCCGTCCGGGGAGGACGATCTCCGGGATGTCGGCGTGGGTCGTCGTGATGACCGGGAGGCCGGAGGCCTGGGCTTCGATCAACGTGGTCGGCGCCCCCCCCTCGGAGTCGCCGTTCTCGGCCGTCACGCTGGGGCTGATGTAGACGTCCGCCGCGTCCAATTCCTGATAGAACTCCTGGTGCGATTTGATCCCGAGGAAAACGACGCGGCGGTCGAGCCCGTTCGCCTTCACATAGGACGTCAATTCGGGCCTCAAGGGCCCGTCTCCGATGATCCGGAACTCGAAATCCGTCAACCCCGATCCGGCCACGGAACGGAAGGCCCGAAGGGCGTCCATCACCCCTTTTTTCTCAATGAAGCGACCGCAAAACAGGAAAACGGTCTTCCGCGGATCTCCCGGGACTCGTTTCCGGAAAGGGATCCGCTGCAAGTCCACGGCGATGCGTTGAATGCGTATTTTGTCCTTGGGACAGCCCAGCTCCATCAAGCTCTTCCGCATGTGAGAGCCTTCCACGAGGAACAAATCCCCTTCTCGGAACAGGCGGGAGTAGCGCCGCCGCCACGCGGAGATGCGGGGCACTTCGGACACGTCGTAACCGTAGAAGGAGGTGACGAGCGGCAGGGCCATCCGATTCTTGACTTGAAGCAGGGCATACCCTTCTTCGCCGAAATGGGCGTGCAACAGGACGACGCCCAGTCGGCGCAGCCGCCATTGCAACGAGACGTCCCGGACCCCGAACGCCCGTTTCGCGAGGTTGTCGAGCGTCCAGCGCGGCGAGAGCTTCGGGGTGGCATAATTCTCGACCCGTTCAAAGGGGAACCGTGTTCCATTGGCTTGCTTGCGCGTCAGCACCACCGGCTGGAAGGGCGGTTTTAAATGGCACAAATAGCCGTAGATGAACGTTTCCGAATAGCTCAGGAACGGCGTGCGGAAATGCGCGATGGGGAGGGAAGCGGCGCTCATTGGCCGAGGACCTTCAATTCCCGGGCGGGCACTCCCCCGCAGACGACGCCGGGAGGAACGTCCGAGGTGACGACCGCGCCCGCGCCGACCACCGATCCCCGGCCGATTTTGACCCCGCACAAGAGGGTGGCGTTGACGCCGATCCAAGAGCCCTCCCCGATCTCGACGTTCCCGATTTTTCGAGGGAAGAACCGGCTCATGTACCGGCTGCCGCAGTCCGCGTGCGTCAAGATCTTAACGCCTGCGCTCACGATCGCCTCGTCGCGGATGATCACCTTCGCGGGCAAATCGAAAAAAACGTTCATCCCGATGTAACAGCGGCTCCCGATGACCAGGTTTTGGAAATCCCCGGTGGCGTCCCGATCGCGGCTGGCGTTGTCGATGACGAGCCCGCCCTTGAAAAAGGTGCGCTCCCCGATGGTGGCGTGAAAGGCGCGCAAGAGCGCCTCGATATGGCGGGAGTTGTGCAGCCGGCCGAGAAGCGCGGAGACCTCCTCAATCCCCCGCGTTGCGAAGAGGACCCGGCCCTTCAGGAGAACATAGTTCTCCAAGAGCCTTTCCCACCGCTTCCGCAACGGCCCGCGGAGCGGGCTCAGGGAGTCTCCCGGCCGCAAACCCTCCCAAAGCGTGTGGGGAAAAAAGTCTTGTATGGCCATCAGACAGCCGCGCCCGCCAAGGGCTGGCTTCCCCGGTTCGCTTCCATGGGCTCGGCCGCGGCTTCCGGCGGGGCCTCTTTCATCGGCTTTCGGCTCAACAGGGCGCGCACGGTTTGGATCACGTCGTCCACGTCCCCGTCGGTGAGCTTGGCGGACATGGGCAGCGACAGGGTCCTGTCGGAAATCGACCGGGCCTGAGGAAAATCACTCGGCCGGTATCCGTACGTTTTTCGATAGTAATCATGTTGATGCAACGAAATGAAGTGGATCCCCGTTCCGATCCGCCGCTCATAAAGTTGCTGCTGGAAGTCGTCCCGGCTGAAGCCGGTCCGCTCGGCGTCCACCAGCAGGGTGTACAGATGCCGGGCGTGAACGGTTTCGGGGTCCGGACCCGCCGGCCGGACCACGGGCAGGTCGGCGAAGGCCTCGTCATACCGCGCCCAGATCTCTTCCCGCCGGGCCAAATACCGTCCGATCCGCTTCATTTGGTGCAGACCGATCGCGGCCTGGAGGTCCATCATGTTGTATTTAAAGCCGGGGAAGAGGACCTGGTAATGCCGGTAGCCCTCGTCCGAGTACCGCTTCCAGGCGTCCTTGCTCATTCCATGGAGCCCGTACATTTTTATCCGCTCGGCCCAGACGTCCCGGTTGGTGGTGACCATGCCGCCTTCTCCGGTGACGATGTTCTTGGTGACGTAGAAGCTGAAGCACGTGATGTCCCCGATGTTCCCGACTTTGCGCCCCCGGTGCCACCCCTCGATGCAATGGGCCGCGTCTTCAATGACGATCAAGTCGTGACGGCGGGCGATGTCGAGGATCGCGTCCATCGGGCAGGGGCGTCCCGCGAAATGGACGGGAAGGAGGACCCGGGTCCTCGGGGTGATGGCGTCTTCGATCCGGTTGGGATCCATGTTCATGGTGACGGGATCCACGTCGACGAACACGGGGCGGCCGCCCGCATGGATGACGGCGTTGGCCGTGGCGCAAAACGTGAGAGGCGTCGTGATCACCTCGTCGCCCGGGCGCAAACCGGCCACGACCAAGGCCAAGTGGAGGCCCGCCGTGCAGGAATTGAGAGCGATGGCGTGCTTGGCGCCGGTGTAGGCGCGGAAGGCCTCCTCGAATTGCGTCACCCGGGGGCCCGTTCCGAGCCATCCGGACCGGAGGGTGGCCACCACCTCTTGCACCTCATCCTCTTCGATGGCGGGACTGCCGAAAACCAGCATCGAGTTTCGCATGGCCTGGGC
>JACQPF010000084.1 GCA_016207625.1 Elusimicrobiota bacterium
AGCGAGCCTAGGCCGGAGGGCGGGCCGTGGCCGAGCGGAGGGAAGCTGGCGGGACATGGGTAGTTACGGTTTCTTAAAAAGGCTTTCATATTGCCGTCGCAATCGGTCATTTCCAGGATCGGCCAGAAGGGCTTTTCCCAGTCGGTTCCGGGATTCCTGCATGTGCCCAAGGAGATAATGCGCCTTGGCTTCCAAAACCAGGTCATCGGGGTCGGCTCTTTTTCTGATCTCAGCCAAGGTCTCGAGGGCATCTCCATAGCGGGCCTGGTCCATTTGGGCGATTGATATTTCCCTCCGGATGTCGTCGGGATCGCTGCGCAGGAGGGTTGCCGCATAGGGGGAAAGGCCTTCCCCCGCCCGGAGCCGTTTCAATGATTTCCTCAACAAATGTCCCAGCCAGGCTTCCGCCTTCCGGGCGTCCCCCCTCCGACGGAGCAACCGCCCCACCTGAAGGGCCGCTCCTGAAAAATTCGGTTCTAGACGCGCGGCTTGCTGCGCCGCTCGAAAGGCGCCTTCAAGGTTCCCTTCCCGCTCAAGCAAGCGGCTCCATTCCAAAAGCCACGGCGCGTGCGTGGGATGCCAACGCAGTGCTTGTCGAATGGCCATTTTGGCGGCCGCCAGGTCCGGAGGGCTTTTATGATCGAGGTTGAGATGGGCAAGGGCATGCCAGGCTTCCGGATCGCTTCCACAGCAGTGAATGGCGGTTTGGAGCTTCTCCTCGGCGTCTTCAGCGTCTGACGGGCTTGGGCCGTTTCCCTTCGCATGGAGCATGCCGTCGGCCTCTTTGATGAGTGTCGACGGATTCCACATTTTTCCACCCCAAACCGACAACCCATTCCATGCGATGAGCGCCAACAAAGCCGCCATGAGAACGACGCGCCCGGCCCGCAACGCCATTCCCCCCCCTTCCCGCCGCCGGTCATTTTCTTCCATCAGCAGTTCAGGCGCCGACAGAAGACCGGCTGCGAGAAAACCGCAGGCTGGAAGGGTGAAAGGGAAATTAAAAAAACTGAAGATGGCCGCGGACAGGACGGCGGCCTGTTGTCCGAGGCTGGAGCCTGTTCGGGGGCGGTGTTTTATGAAATAGAGCGCCAAGCCCCACAAAAGGAATACGAGCGCCAAGACGCCATGCTCGGCCGCGACTTGCAAATATTCATTGTGCGCAAATGAGGTGGTCATCTCGTAATGAGCCCATGAGTCTCCCTGGGCGACGGCATGCTCCCGATAGAGCGTCTCAAACTGACCCGGTCCCCATCCGAAAATGGATTTTTCCGCCAAGCCACGAACAGCGGTTTCCCATATGTCGATGCGTTTCCAGGCGAGGGGATCTTCTGTTTTGAGGAATGACGTCCAAGCCGCTTGCGGGAGGGCGGCGAGAATCATCAACAGGGCGGCGCAAAACGACAGGAATCCCTTCCTTCCCCAGCGCCGTGCCGTTATTAACCCGATGCCGACCAGCAGCGCCACAACAGCGGACCTTGTGGGAAGCAGGAAAACGGCCGAGGCAATGGAAACAGAGACGAAACCAAAAAGCGCGTTTCTCTTCCCCTCCAAGCGGTCAAGCGCGCTCCCGGCCGCTACGAGCGCCGCAACGCAAAGCCACAGACTCACATACTGCGGGTTTCCCGGGAGGAAAAGGGGGGCGGGCCGATGCCGCCAATGGCTCACGATGATCAGGAACGACTGGAAAAAGCTTCCCCCAATCATCATCAACCTGAAGGCTTTCCGGTGGTTTGCCTCCCAGCACGAAACGGCGATCACTCCAAAGGCGATGACGACCCACAATTTCGTCAGACTCTGAGCCGTATTGAAGAAACAAGGCGTGCCGATCGCGGATAGGCCGCTGCAAACCAGAAGGCCTGCCACGCTGGGAAGCAAGAGATGGCGCGCCGGACGGGCCAATTCACCCCTCATGAGGAGGATCAGCCATAACGCAAAAAACGACAACGAAACGCCATGCATGACGCTGGCGTTCCTTCCTCCCTGTCCAACCCACACAAGGACCAAAACGCCCAAGGAGGCATTGGAGATCGTATTCTTAAGTTTAGGGATCAACATGTGTTGCTCACGAGTGACGCTGTTGGTAGGTCAAGAACAGCTTGTAGCCGATGTAGGAAACCAATAAAAGAAGGCTGCTCCGAAAGCAGATAAGGCTCAGTCCATGCGAGCCCGTGAATGAGGTTTTCCATCGAAAATAGAATCCGCCCAGAAAGCACGTGAAGCTCAATAAAGGCAGGCCGACTTCCAGAGCCCACCAAATGACGCGGCTCGGTCCTTGAAGGGCCTCTTTTGGTGTTGTTTTCAACAAGAGGAACGTTTCAATTTTTTTCAGGGTTGTTCTCACGGCCCGGTTCATCGGGTCCGCGGCCAAATGCGCCTTATATTCGGTCAGAAGGTCGTCCAGACGCTCCGTGCGGACGACCGCCGCCAAAAGGAGATCGTGGGCTTCCGCGGAGTGAGGATTGATCCGCAATAGGCTTCGGTATTGGCTGATGGCCAAATCGAGGAAGACGGTGGATTTCGTTTCGTCGCATTTGCCTTCATAAGCCATCCCAAGGCCACGGTATAAGACAGGGTCGTCGGGATGGTACTTCAAGGCCAACTGGTAGTGGCGGATGGCCTCCTCCCACAACTTTTTATAGCGGGCCGCCTCCGCTTTGCGGACGAGGATGTGATACGGAAGGGAGGATGCGTAGCTCAAAAACGTTTTTCGAAATCAATCCCGGACGATCCGAGGAGTGACGAACACCAGCAGTTCGTTGCGCCGTTTGGAATCGGACGTGCTTCGGAAAAAGACGCCCAGGACCGGGATGTCTCCCAGGAGAGGGACTTTTTGCGCCGTCTCCCGCATTTGCTCGTCGATCAAACCGCCGATGACCAGGGTTTCCCCGTCCCGGATAATGACTTCCGTCTCCGCGTTGCGCGTATTGATTTCCGGCCCCGCCGGACCGACGGATCCCGGGAAGCTGACTTCCGGCTTCACCTTGACCCGGATCCGGTTGTCGGCGTTGATCGTGGGCGTGACGCTGAGGAGGATCCCCACGTCGACGAATTGGAAGGATTGTGTGACCACCCCGGTGCCCGTCACGTTCGTGACGGAGAAAGGAATTTTCGATCCCACCTGGATCCGGGCGGCCTGGTTGTTGACGGTAACCACTTTGGGAGATGAAAGGATCTTGGTTTGACCCCTTTGTGCGAGGGCGTTGAGCGTGGCGGTGAGAAGGTCGGTGTTGTTGATGAACCCGAAGGAAATGGCGGCTTCCTGACGGCTGCCTGGGAGGGCAAGGCCGGTGCCTCGCTCCAAAGGTCCGGCCGATCTCGTCACCGTTTCCTCAAGCGTGCCCGTGAGGGGGTTGTTCCTTGTACCAACGAAGCCGATCGCCCCGGCCGGCGCTTCTGTCCCCGCTTTGGTTTCCCGGATGCCCAGGATCTGAGGGCCTTTGTTGTCCTGGTTAATGTTGGAATACTCCCATCGAATACCGATATCCAGGTTGTCGGAGAGGATCACCTCCACCATTTTCGCCTCGATCATGACCTGCAGAGGCTTCTTATCAAGCTCCGCGATGAGCCGTTCCGCGGCGGCCAAGCCTTCAGGGGTATCGGTCACGATGATCGCGTTGGTCCTCTCATCCACCGAGGCCTTCGCGTTAGGGGAGATCCTGACCGCCGAGAGATGCGTGACCACCTCCGTGGCGCGCGCATAGTTCAATGTGAAAGTTTTATAGGTCACCACGGACCTCGCCCGGTCTGCGTTCAGGGCTTCGGGCGTGAGGATCCGGAGGACGTTTTCCCCCATCTGTTGCGCCACAAGCCCCTGCATGGCGAGGATGGTATTGAAGGCCTCATCGAACGGGACCTGGTCGAGATGGATGGAGACGAAGCCGCGGATATCGGACGCGTGGATGATGTTGATCCCGCTCATTTCCGATAGAACGCGGATCACGTCGCGGACGTCGGCCTCATCGAAATCAATCGTTACGGAGTTCTTGGGAAGCGAGGCCAAGAGGTCCCGCACTTTTTTTGAGGCGGCCTTCGGAGCCGGTTTTTCAGCCGCGGCGGAGGCCGTCTGCGCCGAAGCTTCTCCGGAGAGGGTCCTCTGAATCGGCGATCCATGGGCCTCATCCAGCTTATTCGAGGAAGCGTCCGTGGCCGCGGCCGGAGTTGATTCGGAGAAACGCAGGAGGATCTCGTTCCCGTTTTGAGTGGCGTCATAGGAAACCATCCGCGGCATGTCCAAGACAACGCGGGTGACCTTCTCCGGCGTCGTTTGGAACTGGGCGCTGCGAATCCGCTTCAACGTGCCGTCGTCCACCCGCGCCTCATAAGGACGGTCCGAATGGGCCGTTTGCGACAGCTCCACGACCAATCGCGGAGGGGCCGAGAGCGTGAAAACGCGATACGCGGCCGCTTTGTCAAGCTCAATGCGGAGGACCCGATTCTCGTAGGAAATGTTTTTCAAGTTCGACACGGAGGCGGCCGGCGCCGCCGTGGACGTCTCGGCGGCGGCCATGAGGAGACCGGACCCGGAGGGTTCCATGAAAACCGCCAGGGCCAGCAGGAGCCGACCGAAGAGCGGGATGGGATGGGATCCCTTGAGAGTTTTCCCTTGCTGAAAGCGGTTTATGTCCGTCGATTTGTTCATGGTTTTGCGAGCCTCCTCATGGACTCTGCAATGCGTTACGGCGTGTTCGGTTCCATGTCTTTTTTTAGCTTCAGTTCGGTCACTTTGTTATCGGGTCCGATCAAGACCAGGCTTTTCTCTTTGACGATACCGACGTACCCGACGACCGCCTTGCGTTTAGAATCCAAAATCTTACCCTCCTTGACGAGGAAAGTCGCGCCGCCCGTCGCCCGGAGAACGGCCCATCGTCCCGACTTGGTCTTCAGCATCCCTTTGAGCTCCACCGTTTCAGGGCTGAAATCTCCTTCAGTTGAGGACGAGGCCGGCACGAACTCCGCCATGCCTTGGCCCACCAGCGGAATGAAAGGGTCACGCATTTTGTCCGCCTTGTAGACGTAACCGGGTTCGCCTGTCCCGGCGGCCTCGCTCGCCGGCGGCGGAGTTTCCGCTCCGGCCGAGGCGGCCCAAAGAGAAAGAATTCCAAGGATCGGAAAGAAGGGACGTCTCATAAGGCTATCCTTTGAACACATAGGCCAACAGCGAAAAGCTGCCGTTGAGCGTATGGCCTTTCTTGGTGTTCGGCGAGTAAGTCACCTGGACGTTCCGCGCCGCCAAGATTCGCTCCTGCTGACCGAGCACCGAAAGGAACTTGCCCAGCGTATGGAACTGTCCCTGGAACGACAGGTTGATGGGGATTTCGATGAAATAGTTCTGCGGCCGTTCCGTTCCCGGCGAAAACGAGAGGATGGAGACGTGATGCTTGATGGCTTCGGTCGTGACGATTCGGAGCACTTCCTCCAGGTTTTTCTCCTTCGGAAGGCGTTTCTCCGCTTGGCCCACCTGAGCGTTGAGGTCGTCAAATTCCCGCTGGAGAGCGGGAAGGCGGTTGGCCGTTCGTTTCATGGTTTCCACTTCATCCAACACGCGCGTCAATTCCGTGTCCAATTTCGTGATTTTTGCGTTGGTGGGCTTGAGCAAGTAGTTCCAATAGACGTACGAAAAGCCCGCGACGAACATCACCACCATGACGATCTGCTGCTGCTGTTGTTTGGACAGGGCCATAGGGTTTCCTTAGGACGACCTTCCCACGTAGTTGAAATTGATCGAAAACGTCAGCAGAGGCGCACGAGTGCCGTCGTCTTCTTGAGCGTTGATGGGACCCAGTTTCACGTCGCGGCACAGCGGTGAACCTTGCAGGCTGGTCATCCAGTCCGCGATGGCGTAATTGGACAACGATTGCGCGTTGATGTTCACCTGAACGAATCCCTGATCGACGTTCACAACGGTCGACATGCTGTTGATCCAGACCTCCCCGGGAAGGAGGCTCATGAAATCCTCAAAAAATTTCGGGTAGGTCAGGCTGCCTTTCAGGAGTTGTTGGATCACGTCCCGTCGGGCCTTGAGCTGGTTGCGGGTCTGTTCCAACTGACTGACCCTGTCCACGATGGCTTGGTATTTCTTCAACTCAGCGTTGGCCTCGGCCATTTTCTTCTCCAGGCTTTTCGCTTTCGTGTAGCGGAGGCCCCAGAAACCCAGGAACGCCGTGACGATCAAGCTGGCGAGGACGATCCCCGCGACGCGGATCTGCCGACGGACTTCGGCGACATGGATCTCCGCGGGAAGCAGGTTGATGCGGATCATTCGGAATCGCCGTCCCGGCGCGTCGCCAAGCCCACGGCCACGGAGAAGAGGGGCCGCAGATCCGGCGAAATGGCTTGGGCGCCCTCCACGCGGGCCAAAGGATCGAAGATCTCCACGGGCAGCCGGAGCTCATGGCCGAAATACGTGATGAGGTTGTGCAGGCGGCACGCGCCTCCCGAGAGGAGCACGCGCGCCACCTGGCGCTCCGGCCCCTGGGACAAGTAGAAATCCAACGACCGCTGGACCTCCGCCAGAAGGTCCTTGATGACGGGGAGCATCACCGTCGACATTTGCAGCATTTCCTTGTTCTGTTCGGACATGGCCTTCTCGCGCTCTTCCGGCGTGGCTAGAAGCATCGCGTTGGCTTTCATCTCTTCGGCTTGCTTGGCGTCGCATTGGAAATTCCGCATGAGCGCTTTCGTCAGGGTGTTCCCCGCGATGAAGACGTCGCGCACCACCTTGGGCACGCCCTCGTCCACGATCGCCATGGTGGTGACGGAGGCGCCCATGTGGACGAGCAACACCGTCTCTTTCACGGCCGGGTTCCGGTTGATGTCATAGGCGTTTTGCAAGGCGAACGCGTCGACGTCGATCACGACGGGCGCGAGGCCCGCCTGTTGGACGACCTCCAACCGGCTGGAGATCACCTCTTTCTTGGCGGCGACCAGGATGGTTTCCATCTTCTTCTGGCCGTCCTCCACGACGTCTTGGAGGATGTGAAAGTCGATGTTGACCTCCGGTATGGCAAACGGGATGTAAGGCTCCGCCTCGATTTGAATCATTTTGGAAAGATCCGCGGGACTCATTTTTGGGAACTTGACGTATCGGACGATCACGGAGTTCCCCGCCACGGAGAACACCGCGGACCTGGCCGCGTTCTTCTTCTGTTTTCCGACGTAATCCCGCAGGAGGTTGGAGGCTTGAGCTTTTCGCTCCGGGCCGGCCACATCCGGGGCGGAGTTGGCAAAAGGCAGGTAGGCCCACCGGGCCAAACTCCACCGCCCGGGTGAACCTTTCAATTGGACGAGCTTGATGGACGTGGATCCCAAATCCACGCCGATCGCTTCTTTGGCCTTAAAGAAGCGCAGCTTCTCGAGATTGAAGTTCTTGAATTTGTCCGCTAAAGAAGCCATATCTTTTTCGAGCAGGTTCCTTTTTGACCGCGAAGCCGACAGTACGAGCGCCGAGTTTCCTTTCCAACCCTGGAAGGAAGACTCGGCGCTCTATGTACAATTAGTTTCACTAATATATATAGGTCCTTTGACGCTTTGTCAAGAGTTTTATTCACTAGAACGGCCACAAGACGTTCAAGCGGTCAAAGCCCAACCAATAGCACCAGGCCCCCAAGGCCAGGAAAGGCCCGAACGGCAGGTACGAACGTCGGCTAATCCTACGAAGAGCCATAAGGGAAATCGCGAAAATCGTCCCGGCAAACGAGCTCAAGAAAAGCGTGATGAACACCCCTTTCCATCCGAGGAACGCGCCCAACGCGCCCATCAACTTGATATCTCCCCCGCCCAAAGCGTCCTTCCCCCAAATCCATTTGCCGGCCAGGGCGATGCTCAACATGAGCAGGAAACCCGTCCCCGCGCCAACGATGGAAAAAAGAACCCTTGAATGAAACGTCGGGCCGAGGATGGGATTGAACCAGGACGTGCCGATCCCGGCCAGGAACAACCCGACCGAGAGGGCGTTGGGAATGATCCGGTGCTCGATATCGATCATCGACATCACGAGCAATGCGAACGACAGAAGGCCTCCCAGGATGAGAAGCCGCCAATCGCGTCCATGTTCCAGGAAAACGGCTGCGAACAGAGCGGCACAGGCGAGCTCCGTGGCGGGATATCTCCAGGGAATCGGTTTGCGGCAATGCGCGCATCGCCCCCGCAGGAGGAGATAACTGAGGAGCGGAACGTTTTCTTTCCAACGGATCAAGGACCGGCAATGTGGACATCGCGACCGGGGACGGACGATCGATTCCCCCGCCGGAAGCCGATGCGCGCACACCGTTGCGAAACTGCCCAACGCCAAGGCGAAAAGGATCCAATAAACAAACGTTACGGTAATGATTTGTTCTCTCCCTAAAAAACAAACGGGAGAGACATCCAGTTGCGGATGCCTCTCCCGTTTTAATGAGATACGGTTTGTCTTACCAGGTGCTCCAGATGGAGTTCTTTGTGTCCGTGTGCGTGCAGTTCACAGCCACATGTCCATCCGCGCTGACGTAATACCAGCCTCCAGCATCACCCAGTGTTGTGGCGATCGCGGTTGTATTCGCGTGATCTCCAGGCCTCGGGATGGTGTTGGCCGGCACGTCATTCAGGTAGCGCGATCCGGTTGTCAATGCGACAGCCAGGCTGTTGGAGGATGGGAATATTCCTTCCGTGTCCGAGTAGTAGATGCTGACCGCACTCCGGATGGATCCCAAGCTCCCCTTTACGGCGCTTTCCTTCGACTTCGTCACCAGGTCGGCGAATTTAGGGATGGCGATGGCCGCCAATATACCAATGATAGCAACCACGATCATCAATTCGATGAGCGTGAACCCTTTCGCAGACCGAAGCATTTTCTTTATCATGTTGCTCACCTCCTCATTCAACATACGACTTCAAATCAGATCGAACGATATCATTCCCCCAGAGGAGTGTCAAGCTCCTGCACGGAGAATTCAGCCGCTAATTGTTATTTTTCGAACTATGAACAGGACATCGTTGGGGGCGGTGAAAGAGAAGACAATGATGGCTTGCGAAAACCGCCGTCCACTTATAAGCCTATCCCCTTGCGACATCAACTTCAAGGGGTTTTTTAGAAAACCTTTGATGTTGATTCGTTATGCGTCCTTGCCGGCAAGCTGGCCCAGTTCGAACATCGGGATGAACATAGCGATCACGATGCCGCCGATCACCACCCCCATGATCACAATGACAATGGGTTCGATCATGGACGTCAAGCTCTTCACAGACACATCGACTTCTTGGTCGTAGAAATCCGCGATCTTGGTGAGCATGACGTCCAGGTTGCCTGTTTCTTCCCCCACGGCGATCATTTGGACCACCATGGGAGGGAACACGCCCGATTTCTTAAGAGGCTCCGAAATTCGCTCGCCTTCCCGGATGGATTCGCGCGCGTCCATAATGGCCATTTCGATCACCTTGTTCCCCGAGGTCTGCGCCACCGTCTCCATCGCCTGCAAGATGGGGACGCCCGATCTCACCAGGGTCCCAAGGGTGCGCGTGAATTTCGCCACGGCCACTTTGCGGAGCAAGGGACCGAAGAGCGGCAATTTCAGGACGTTCGTATCAAAAATCCTCCCCCCATTTTCCGTCTTGATCCATTTCTTAAGACCGAAGAGGAGACCCACCGGGCCGCCCAAGAACGCGTACCAGTAGGTCTGAAGAGCTTCCGAAATCCCGATGACGATTCGCGTGGGGAGAGGAAGCTCCGCGCCGAACCCCGCGAAAATCTCTTTGAAGGTGGGGATGACCCCCACCAACAGGAAGACCGTGACGCCACCGGCGATGGTGCAGACCACGAGCGGGTACATCATGGCGCCTTTCACCTTGTGTTTAAGTTCTTCGGTGGATTCAAGATAGGCGGACAACCTCTCCAAGATGGAATCGAGGATCCCGCCCACCTCTCCCGCCCGGATCATGGCGACATAGAGGTCAGAAAAAGCCTGTGGGTGCTTCTTCATCGCGTCGGCGATGGAAAGGCCGGCCTCAATGTCCTCTTTCACTTTGTTTACGACGATCCGGAACGGAGGGCTTTCGATCTGCTCCTGCAGGATGTTCAACCCCGAAACGAGAGCGACGCCGGCGGACACGAGCGTGGCCAGCTGCCTCGAGAAAAGCACGATGTCTTTGGAATTGACTCTGGGTTTAAACGGGTTGTAAGGTTTGAGAGCTTCGAGCAATCCGGGAGCTTTCTCGTTGATCTCCAAGACGACGAGCTTTTGCCCCCGCAGTTTTTCAATGGCGGTGCGTTGGTCCGGCGCGTCAAAGACGCCTTCCGTGACGGCGCCGCCCGCGGCGCGGGCCTTATAGGCGAATTCGGCCATGTCCTTCTCCCCCCGGCATCATCATATTCGGTTCACAATAGCCTTTTTGACGGCAGACCTCAAATCCTCCGCTTGAAAAGGTTTGCGAAGGAACCCGACGACGTTCGATTCGTTCTTAATGAACCCGATCGTCGTCTTGTCAAAATCCTTGGCGCTCATGACGACGACGGGGATGCCCTTGGTGAGGGGTTCTCCCTGAAGTGCGCGGGCCGCCTCGTACCCGCCCATGTCCGGCATCATGACATCCATTAAAATCATGCTGGGCTGGTGCCACCGCGCCTTCTCAAGAGCAGCCTTGCCGTTTTGAGCCGGGATGATCTCATACTCGTCGGAAAGCCAGTCCTCGATCAGGGAAGCGATGCTCGGCTCATCCTCCGCCACCAACACTTTTTTCCTCTCGGGGATCCCGATGTCTATCGTGGAATCGGAAGGGGTCATCCGCTTAAAGACCCGTTCCCGCCTTGGGGAGAAGACGCTTCAAATCCTCCGGATCAAATGAATTCTCCAAAGCCGTTTGATAGGTGATTTGCCGCCGGGCATAGAGGTCGTACAGGCTCTGGTTTCGCGTCTGCATGCCGCTCTTCCCGCCGGTCTGCATCGAGAGATAGATCTGCTCAATCTTATTTTCTCGGATGAGGTTTTGAACCGCCGGGACGACGATGAGGCTCTCGCACGTCAACACCCGTCCGGTCCCGGAGGCGTGCGGCAGCAGGCTTTGGCAGAAAATGGATTGAAGCGTGAACGAGAGCTGGGACCGGACCTGTTCTTGCCGGTGCGGCTCAAAGCAATCCAGGATGCGGTTGATGG
>JACQPF010000079.1 GCA_016207625.1 Elusimicrobiota bacterium
CCAGGGCCGCGGCGAAACTTTCGAAAGGATAGAGACTGCCCAAAATGAGGATGGGTTGCGTCAGCCCGGCGGACCGCAACGCCAACCCTTCTTCCACGCTCGAAACGCCGAACCCCCAAAGCGGGAAACGGGGGGCTCCGGCCTCCCGGGGAGACGACAAATCCACCGCGGCTTTCGCGAGGGGAACGGCGCCATGGCCGTAGCCGTTGGCTTTGAGCACGGCGATCACGCGGACGCCCGCCGGCAGAAGGCGGGCCAGCAAATTCAGGTTTTGACGGTAAGCGGGGAGACTGATCTCGGCCCAGGTGGGACGATAGTTCAAAACGCTTCCTCTTCAGGAGCCGGGTCGACGAATTTCGTGAATTCGGACAGGAAGTTCAGGTCGATGTCTCCGATCGGGCCGTTGCGCTGCTTCAGCACGAAAAGCTTGGCCTTTCCCTTCACGCTTTCGTCGTCGCGCTTGTAGACCTCTTCCCGGAAAATGGCCGCGACCATATCGGCGTCCTGCTCCAAAGCACCCGATTCCCTCAGGTCGGAAAGCTGGGGGCGGCCTTCGCGGCCTTTCTCTTCCGGGCGCCGGTTCAACTGCGAGAGCGCGATCACGGGCACCTGCAGTTCCCGGGCCATCCCTTTCAAAGACCGCGAGATCTCCGAGATTTCCTGCTGCCGGCTCTCCATGGGGCCGGAACCTTTCATGAGCTGCAGGTAGTCGATGATGATGAGGGCCAAAGGGTCGCCCTTGGCCTTCAACTCGTGGGCCCAGCGCCGGGAGGCGCTGCGGATATCCAGGACGGACGGGCTCGTCGTGAAGTCGAAGAAGAGAGGCGCCGAGGCGATTTGGCTGGCGACGTTGGTGATGGTGGGCCAGCTCTTCCGGGCGAGAAACCCTTCCCGCACGTTGCGCAAATTGATTTTCGCCTGGGAGCAAAGGATTTTAAGGCCGATCTCCTGGTCGCTCATTTCCAGGGAGAAAAACACCACGGGGCGCTTCTCTTTGATGGCGACGTGTTCGGCGATGTTCAGGCAAATGGAGGTCTTTCCCATCGAAGGGCGGCCGGCCACGATGATGAGGTTGGAGGGCTGCAGGCCCGAGGTGAGCTTATCGAGTTCTTTGAAACCCGTGGGGAGCCCGGTGATGTATTTATTGCTTTCCGCCAGTTTTTCAAGCGCTGAAATGGCGTTTTGCATGAGTTGCGAGGCGGCCGTCATGCCCCGGGACGATCGGGATTGCGCCAGGGTGAAAAAGAGCTGCTGGGCGTTGTCCAGGAGCTCCTGGGCCTCATCTTTTTGGGTGAAACAATCCGCGGCCACGGTGCGCGAGATGGAGATCATCTGCCGGAGGATGGACTTTTCCCGCACGATCTTGGCGTAATGGTCCACATGCAGAGCGGAAGGCACAAGGCTGGTGAGCTGGAACAGGTACGCTTGGCCGCCCACGTCGGCCAGCCTTTCGAGTTTTTGAAGGGAATCCCCCACGGTGATGACGTCGGGGGTTACGTTTTTGTCGTGCAGGTCGCGGATGGCCGTGAAAATCAGCCGGTGGGCTTCGTCGTAGAAATCCTCGTCGCGCAACAGGTCCAGAGCCTTCAACATGGACTCTTTTTCCGCCAGCATGCTGCCCAACACCGCCACTTCCGCTTCGCGGCTCTGGGGAGGAAGTTGCTCGAGAACGTCAACCATGGGGACTCTCTGCCTGGTTTGCCGCCGTCGTTGGTGTTACGCGATCGGGTTCACCTGAATCTTAAATGAGGCGCGCACCTGGGGATGCAGGCGAACAGCCCCCAAAAACTCACCCGTTGTCCGAATCGGCTCGCGAATTTCCACCCAGCGGCGGTCGAGGTCGATCCCTTTTTCCCGGAAGAACTTGGCGACGTCCTCGGTCGTGACCGAGCCGAAGAGCTTGCCGTCTTTCCCCGCCCGCGCGCTGAGGGTGCAGACCATGTCTTGTATTGTTTTGGACACGCCTTGGGCGGCGGCCAATTTTTCCTGGCGCTCTTGGACCAACTTTTCTTTTTGATCGTCCCATTTCTTCAGGTGGCGTTCCGTGGCCGGGACAGCCATGCCCCGGGGGAGGAGATAGTTCCGGGCATAACCCGGCGAGACGTCTTTGACGTCGCCCGCCACGCCGAGGTTGGGAATGTCTTTTTGGAGGATGATCTTTTTTTTCATAGCGGTCTCCGGCCTATTCTTCCGTGAACGGCAAGAGGGCGATGTTCTGCGCGCGCTTGATGGCGCTCGTCAGCTGACGCTGATGCTTGGCGCAGACGCCCGTGGTCCGTCCGGAAAGGATTTTGCCTCGCGGGGTGATAAAGCTGCGCAAAATGGGCGTCGCTTTGTAATCCACCTCAAGGATTTTTTCCATGCAGAAACGGCACACCTTCCGGCGCGGAGCGGGACGACGCCCGCGGCCTCCCGGGAACGGTCGTCCGCCACCAGCGGGACGCGGCCCTCCCCGATGAAAATGCCCTGGCCCGCTGTGGAAAGGCGGCCGCTCCCCCGCGGGTCTCTCCCCTGAGACATTCCCTGCTGGCGCGGTCACACTTCCTGCTGGCGCGGCCGGTTTTTCGGCGCTCTTGGGAGCGGACGGCGCTCCGGGATTGATGGGTGTTTGTGGTGTAGACATATTGTTCTTCTCCTTCGTCAAATCAAATGGTTTTTACAAGGCCCTTAAAACGGGACCTCGTCTTCAACGC
>JACQPF010000085.1 GCA_016207625.1 Elusimicrobiota bacterium
ACAACGTCGCGCGCTACCTCGAACACATCCGCAATTATTAACTAATGAATATCGTTTTAATTGGTTTCATGGGCACGGGGAAATCCAGCGTGGGGCGGCTTTTGTCCAAGAGGCTGGGCCGGCCCTTCTTCGACACGGACGAGATGATCGAAAAAGAGACCGGCCTCGCCATCGCCGACATCTTCGCCAAGGCGGGCGAGCCGGCGTTCCGCGACATGGAGACGAAAACCATCAAGCTCGTGAGCCTGCTCGACAATGCGGTGATTTCCACGGGCGGGGGCGTTCCCCTGCGGGAGGAGAACATGCGGGAGCTGGAAAGAAACGGCGTGGTCTTCTGTCTCAACGCCAAGCCCGAGAACATTTTGGAGCGCCTGAAGGAAGAAATTGAAACCCGGCCGCTCTTGAAAACGAAAGACCCGTTCCTGGCCATCCAAGAAAGGCTCCTGGCCCGCCGGAAAGCTTATAGCCGGTGCCGGCACGCGATTGAGACGGACGGTCTCACCGCGGAACAGGTGGCCGAGACGATTCTCAATTTGATGCCAAAAGCCGCATGAAGACCATCCCGGTTCGGCTCTCAAACCAAAAAAGCTATCCTATTCATATCGGCATGTCCCTTGGGGGTTTGGGCAAAGCCCTGCGTCCTTTCCAGTTCAGCCGGTCCCTGCTTGTCATCAGCGCGCCGCCCATCGCGCGGCGTTACGCGAGGCCTCTCCTGGCCGGGATGAAATCCGCCGGCTTTCACGCCCAGTTGGCTCTGATGCCGGATGGAGAGGAGTTCAAAACCGTTCGAACGGTCGAGGCACTCTATCGCCAATGCCTTAAATCCGGCCTGGACCGCCGGAGCGCCATCGTGGCTCTGGGGGGCGGCGTGGTCGGGGACGTGGCGGGTTTTGTGGCCGCCAGCTATATGCGCGGCCTGCCGTTCATTCAATGTCCGACCACGCTGTTGAGCATGGTGGACGCCTCCGTCGGGGGGAAAGTGGGCGTGGATTTGCCGGAAGGGAAGAACTTGGTGGGCGCTTTCTGGCAGCCTCGCCTGGTGTGGATGGACCTCTCGGTCCTGCAGACCCTTCCCGATCGGGAATGGCGCACGGGTTTGGCGGAGGTCGTTAAATACGGCCTGATCGCGGATGAACGGATCATTCGCGTTTTGGAGAAAATCGACTTGTCCGGCTTGCGCCGGAATCCCGCCGTCATCGAAAAGATCGTCAGCCGGTCGGCCGGGATCAAGGCGGACGTGGTGTCCCGCGATGAAAAAGAGACTCGAGGCTTGCGGGAAGTCTTGAACATGGGGCACACCTTCGGCCATGCCATCGAAGCGGTGACGGGCTACAAGACCTACACCCATGGCGAGGCCATATCCATCGGCATGTGCGCGGCGGGGCGTTTGGGCGTGGCGCTTCATTCGTTCGGCAACGGGGATCTCGAGCGTTTAAAGACTTTGCTGTCGCGCTGGGGCTTGGAGACGCGGGTTCGGAAAGCCCTGCCGCGGGCCCAAATCATCCGGGCCATGGCCCGGGACAAGAAAGTCCTGTCCGGCCAATTCCGGTTCGTGGTCCCGGAAGGCTGGGGCCGGGTGCGGGTTGTGAAAGGCGTGCCTCAGACCTTGGTTCGCCAGGCCCTCTCAGAGGTCGGGATATCATGAGACTGACCAGCCGTCTTTGGAGCGCGGAGACGTTCAAAAACCGCCGGGAAAAGCTGAAGGCCGTCCTTGAAGGGAAAAAACTGGACGCCTACTTCTTCAGCGGAGTGTCCGACCTTTATTACTTAACGGGTTTCCACGCGGAAGGATTTTATGGCCTTTTTACCCGCAAGGGCCAATGGCTGTTCTCTTCCGCCCTCATGGCCGACCAGGTCCGGCAGAACACTCAAGGTTGCCGCATCATCGCGGGCAAGAGGCTATCGGCATCCCTTCGGGAAATCCGCCTTCGCGACGCCTTGAAACGGATCGGCTTCGATCCGGAGCAGCTCAACTACCGGCTTGGGTCCGTTTTGGTGAAAGAAGGGCTGCGGGCCGCCGAGAACCCCCTCATCGAAATCCGCGCCGTTAAAGAAAAGGAAGAGCTGGACTGCCTGCGTCAGGCCTGCCAATTGACGGCGAAATCCGCCGATTTCATCAAAACCCGGCTGAAAAGCGGAGTGACGGAAACCCAACTAGTGAGGGAATTGGAGAGGTTCTATAGCCGGCACGGTTTTAGAAAGACGGCTTTCGACCTGATCGTGGCCATGGGCTCCAACACGGCGCTGCCCCACCACGTGCCGGGAGAGACCCGCCTGTCGAAAAATGAGCCTGTTATTTTCGACATCGGGTGCACTGTGGGCGGCTACCGCTCCGACTTGACGAGGACCTACTTTTACGGTAAGATCACTCCCATATTTCGCCGTGTGTACGGCGTCGTGCAGACCGCGCAAAAAGCGGCCATGGGGCAAGTTCGTCCCGGGTCCACGGGGGGTCGGGTGGACGCGGCCGCCCGTCGTATCATTTCCCAGTCAGGTTACGGACGCTGTTTCGTCCACAGCACGGGCCATGGAGTCGGAATCGACATCCATGAGCCGCCTTGGATTCGGCCGAAGAGCCCGGACGTCTTAAAGCCGGACATGATCTTGACGGCCGAACCGGGGATTTATTTGCCCGGGCGCTTCGGTGTCCGCATTGAAGACACCCTCCGGGTGACCGAACGCGGTTATGAAGTATTAACGAAATCATAGCAAAGGAAAAAGAAAGAAATGATCGATACGGCGGATTTTTCAAACGGCACTGTTTTTGAGTACGAAGACGCGGTGTACCAGGTGGTTTGGTTCCAGCATCACAAACCCGGAAAAGGCGGGGCCATGCTGCGGGTGCGGTTGCGCAACGTGCGCAACGGTTCCTTCATCGAACGGACCTTCAAGTCCGGCGAACGCTTCCGGGACCTCAGCCTCAACCGGAAGAAGCGGCAGTTCCTCTATATCGAAGGCGACAATTACAACTTCATGGACAACGAAACGTATGACCAATTCGCCGTCGGGAAGGCCCAGTTGGGTGACGCGGCGAAGTTCCTCACGGAGAACATGGAGGTGCAAGCGCTGTATTTAGAGGATGAATTTTTGGGGATCGAACTGCCCGCCAACGTGACTCTCAAGGTGAAAAGCACGGTGCCGGGAATCAAAGGGGATTCCGTTTCCAATATGATGAAGCCCGCCACCCTGGAGAACGGCATCGAAGTGCAGGTGCCCCTCTTCGTGAAAGAGGAAGACACCGTCCGGGTGGACACGCGCACCGGGGAATACTTAGAGAGGGTTTAACTCCCATGCCGGAACCGACCGTGTTGGACGAAAGCTACCTTCTGTCGCTCGTTGAGTTCGCCAAATCCGTCGATTTGGAGGAAGTCGTTTGGGAAAACGGCTGCCAAAGGATCGCTTTTAAAAGGCGGCCCGCGGCCGCTCCGGCGATTTCCGCTCCGACCGGCGCGGCCGGTCCCGCCGCTGAAAACCAGCCCGCGGCTTCAAAAGCGCACGCGGTCCCGTCCCCTATGGTGGGCACGTTCCTCAGGGCTCCCTCTAAAGACAGGCCGCCTTTCGTCGTGGAAGGGGATGAAGTCACCGTCGGCCAGCGTTTGGCCGTGGTGGAAGCCATGAAGGTGCCCAAAGACGTCCTTTCCGACGCCAACGGGCGCATCACCCGGATTTTGGTTGAGAACGGGAAACCCGTCGAGTACGGGCAAAAGCTTTTCGAAATGGAAAAATAATGTTTAAAAAAATTCTCATTGCCAATCGCGGCGAAATCGCCGTTCGCATCATCCGTACGGCAAAGCGCCTCGGCTTGCGCACAATCGCGGTCTATTCGGATGCCGATCGCGATGCCATGCA